>JASHUW010000069.1 GCA_030039815.1 Alphaproteobacteria bacterium | reverse complement strand
GGCGACGCGCACCCACACCCGGTCGTCGCGGCGGCGGGTGTCGATGTAGACCATGCCGAGCGGCGTCTCCATCCAGTCCCACTCGCCGAGTTCCTTCAAATCCTCGGTGAAGCCCTCGCTGCCCGGCAAGGTGTGGAGGAACGCCAGATGCGCCGGGTCCATGCTGTTTTCCTTGACCTGCAGCCAGTTGCATTCCCACAGCGTCGGCTTTCGCGCGACCAGCCGGTATCCGGGGATGTCGTAGGTGTCGAGGATCGGGAACGGCGGCTGTTTGTCGGGCGGCCCCATATAGGCGAAGACCAGCCCGGCATGCTCGTGAACCGGGTACGAGCCGTGGAAGAGCTTGTCCTTGAGGGTGCTGTTCTCGGGTTCTCCCGGCGTTTCGAGGATCGCGCCGTCGCAGCCGAACAGCCAGCCATGATAGCAGCAACGGATGCCCTTGTCGCCGACGAGGCCGAATTCGAGCGAGGTGCCGCGATGCGGGCAGTGCAGCTCCAACAGGCCGATCTCGCCCGACCCGTCGCGGAAGACCACCAGGTCCTCGCCGAGGATGCGCAATTTCACCGGCAGGTCGCCCAGCTCGCTCGCCAGGATCACCGGCTGCCAGAAGCGTCGCATGTATTCGCCGCACGGCGTCCCCGGCCCGACGCGCGTCAGTTCCTCGTCCTCCGGCGGCATGCCGCGATGGTAGTAGGCGCCGTAAGGCTTGTTCAGGAACGGCATGCGCGCGGCCATGATGTCCCTCCATTCCGTGGATTGGCGTATAGTCACGCCAGGACAGGGAGGGCGCAATGAAGAAGCGATTTGGCGTCGTGTCCGCGGACGGCCACTGCCGGCTGCCGCATCTGCCGTTCGACCTCTGGACCAAGCGGCTGCCGCGCAAATTCCAGGACGATGCGCCGCGCGTCGTGACCGGCGCCGACGGCGTGCGGCAATGGGTCGTCGAGGGCCATGCCTGGAGCGGCGTCGGCTGGGCCGGTGTCGGGCGCGGCGCGACCAATTGCTACACCCGCGCTGGGATCGCCGAGGAAGCCGAGCCGGGCATTTTCCGCGCCGCCAGCGCCAAGCATCGCTGCGAGGACATGGATCGCGACGGGGTCGACGCCGAACTGGTCAACGGCCCCTACGAGCAGATCCATCAGATCAAGGACCCCGAGTTGCGCGCCGCCTGCGTGCGCGCGGTCAACGACTGGGCGCGCGAGCTCTACGAGGAGTCCGGCGGCCGGTTCATCATGCTGCTGCCGCTGCCCTGCATGAGCGCCGACGAGGCGGTCGCCGAGCTGCTGCGGGTTGCCGAGTTCGGCTTGCCGACCGGCGTCATTTTTGACTGGGTCGGTGCGCCGGAGCCGGTTTTGCACCAGATGTGGGAGCCGGTTTGGGCGGCGGCCGCGCAAGTCTGCATGCCGGTCAACCTGCACGCCAATCCGCGCGGCGGGTCGCGCCAGATCGGCGTCGGCGTCTCGGGCCTCGCGCCGCGCAACCAATCGCTGATGACGGTGGCGAATTTCCCGATGGGGCTGATGGCGGAGCTGTTGAGCGCCGTTGTGCTGTCCGGCATTTGCGACCGCCATCCCGGCATCCGTTTCGTGCTCGAAGAGGCGGGGGTCGGCTGGGTGCCGTTCCTGTTCCACCGCTTCGACCGCGAGTACGATTTCGGCGGGCCGGTGAGCCGAGTGTTCAAGCCCGATATCGAGCTGTCCGCTCGCCCAAGCGACTTCGTCCGCCGCCAGGTGTTCTTCACCTTCGAGGTCGAGGAGGAAGGCGGTTTCAAGCGCGTCCCGGAGATCGGTCTCGACAATTTCCTGTGGGCGAGCGACTTCCCCGGTCTCGACAGCCCGTGGCCGCACTCGAGGTCTGAAGGCCACGCCCCGGCCGAGGCGGCGCTTGGCAAAGCCGCGCTCGATCAGCTTGTCTTCGATAATTCCGTGAAGCTCTACAAGATACCGGTGAGCTAGCAGCGGCCGCCGGGCGTTAAATCTTACGGCTCTACTCGGGGTTGATGAGAATAAGCATCTTAGCGCGAGCCGAGTCTTGTCGGCGTCCGGTGTGGCTACTGCTCGCCGTCTCGACGATGCTGTGCGTTTCCGTGGCCCAACCGCGGGCGGCACAGTTCGGCCTGCCCATCGGTGTCCAACCGGGCGAGCAGTCGGCAGAGCAGAGCCAGGACGATCCTGCATCCGGTGGGGTGAACCAGGAGAAGCCTGGGCAACCGCCATTGTTTCCGGGTGGCGAGCTGCTCCAGGCCTTTCACAAAGAGCGTCAGGAGCTGAAGGACGAAGGCGTCACCTTCTCGCTTCATGAGCGCAGCGAGGTCTGGGCCGATGTATCCGGCGGCGGACACCAGGGGCTGAGCTATGACGGCCTGACGATCGCCAAGCTCAATCTCGACCTCGACGCGCTGCTGGGTTGGAAGGGAGGCGAATTCTTCACCTCGGCCTTCGACATCCACGGCCATGGGCCCAGTCGCGCGCTGGTCGGCAACCAGCAGCTCGTCAGCAACATCGAGGCGACGCCGAGCATCAAGCTCTACGATCTGTGGCTCGACCAGACGTTGTTCGACGGCAAGGTTTCCGTCCGTGCCGGTCAGGAAGGCGCCAACGACGAGATGATGGTGACCGCCTATGGCGGCCTGTTCCTCAATTCGAGCTTCGGCTTTCCCGGCATGCCCGCCGCCGATCTGCCGTCGGGCGGACCAAATTACCCGCTAGCAACGCCGTTCGCCCGCGCGCTCTACAGCCCGACGGACAAGATCACTCTGGTCGGCGCCGCTTACACCGACGATCCGGCGCCACCGGGAACGGGCGACCCGCAGGCGCGCGACCGCAACGGCACCGCGTTCCGCCTCAACGACCACATGCTGGGTTTTGCCGAGCTGTGGTACACGCCCGATCCCAAATCGCCGCCCGACCTGCCGACCACCTACAAGCTCGGCGCCTGGTACGCGACCGGCAACTTCGCCGACCGCCGCTTCGACAGCGCCGGCGGTCTCCTCGCCAGCCCGACAAGCACCGGCACGGCACTCAACCATGCCGGCGACTGGGCTTTTTACGGGGTCGTCGACCAGATGGTCTGGCAACGGCCGGGGACCAAGGATGATGGGGTCGGCGTGTTCGCCATGGTCATGGCGGGGCCCGGCGACCGCAACCTCAGCAACCTCTACGCGGAAGCGGGGATGAACTGGCGCGGCCCCATCAAGGACCGTGAGAATGATGTGTTCGGCCTCGCCGTCGCCTATCTCGGCATCAGCCCGGCGGCACGGCAGTTCAGCAACGATCTCGTCGCTTTCGGCAAGGCCGTTTCCGGCTATGCGAGCAACGAGACCGTGATCGAGGCGACATACCAAGCGCCCGTGACCGATTGGCTGACCTTGCAGCCTGACGTGCAGTACGTGATCAACCCCGGCGCGGGCGTGCCGAACAATTTCGGCGATACGCCGCTGCCGAATGCCCTGGTGATCGGCATGCGGGTAACGATCAGGCTTTAGCCGGTGGGCGGCTGACCTGCGGGAAGCTAATGTTGCGGCGCAGCATGGTAGCGACCACATGCTCGTTGCCGCTTGGGTGTACCTTCTCGCTTCGGAATCATCTGACAGTGATGACCTTGCCGCTCGACAAACCGCCGCGCGTCCGCACCGTGCCAAGCCCGCCCGGCCGCGAGGACGACGTCGGGTTGCCGCCACACCACCCGGAGGACGGGTTACCCTGGCCGCAGCGGCTTTGGGCGATGCTCACGGTGGGCCTGGCGATCGCGATGTCGGTGCTCGATTCGTCGATCGCCAATGTCGCGTTGCCGACGATCGCCGGCGACATGTCGGCAAGCCCCGCGACCGCGATCTGGATCGTCAACGCCTATCAGCTGGCGATCGTGATGACGCTGCTGCCGCTCGCTTCGCTCGGCGACATTTACGAATACCGGCGCGTCTATCGTGTCGGGCTGGCGCTGTTCACCCTCGCCTCGCTCGCCTGCGCGCTGTCGCATTCGATTATCGAGCTGACCGCCGCGCGGGTGCTCCAGGGCCTCGGCGCCGCCGGGATCATGAGCGTCAATGCGGCGCTCATGCGGTTCATCTATCCCCGCGCCCAGCTCGGTCGGGCGATCGGCATCAACGCCGTGACGGTCTCCGTCGCCGCCGCCATAGGGCCGACGGTGGCCTCGGCTATCCTCTCGGTCGCCTCCTGGCAATGGCTGTTCGCGATCAACGTACCGATCGGCCTCGCCGCGCTGTTCGGCATCGGCTCGCTCCCCGTGACGCCGCGCGGCAAGCACCGCTTCGACGCACTCGGCGCATTGTTGAGCGCGGCCACGTTCGGACTCGTCATCACCACGATCGACGGCATCGGTCACCATGAGCCCGTCGCGCTGATCGCGGCAGAGGCCGTTGCGGCGCTCGTGGTCGGCGCGATGCTGGTGTTTCGCGAGACGCACCGGGCTTGGCCGATGCTGCCGGTCGATTTGCTGCGGGTTCGGCTGTTCTCGCTGTCCGTCGCGACCTCGGTTTGCTCGTTTGTTGCGCAGATGATGTCATACGTGTCGCTGCCGTTTTATCTACAGCACGGGCTTGGCCGCTCCGCGGTCGAGATCGGCCTGTTGATGACCCCGTGGCCGCTGATGACGGCGCTGACCGCTCCCCTCGCCGGGCGCCTCGCCGACCGTCATTCCGCCGGTCTTCTGGGCGGCATCGGGCTCGCCGTCTTCGGCGCCGGGGTCGCCCTGCTCGCCGCGCTGCCGAACGATCCGAGCGGGACGAACATCGTTTGGCGCATGGCGGTGTGCGGCTTCGGCTTCGGCCTGTTTCAAACGCCGAACAACCGGGCGATCATCAACGCGGCGCCGCGCGAGCGCAGCGGCGGTGCGAGCGGGATGCTGGGCACCGCGCGACTGCTCGGACAGACCGTGGGCGCCGCGGTGGTCGCACTGATCTTCGGTCTGATGGGCCAGGCCGGCAATGTAACGGCGCTGGCGATCGCCGCCTGCATTGCCCTGGTCGCTGCGGCAGTAAGCTGCGGCCGGCTGGTCGAGCCGCGCAACCGCTAGGCTCTCAGCACTCCATCAGCTCGATGCTGACCCCGTCGGGCGCGGCGACATAACACAAGAGGCTGCCGTTGACGCCGCGTTTGAGCTCGACCGGAAATTGCACGCCTTTGTCTCGCAGGCGCCTACACAGCGCGGTCAAGTCGCCCTGGTACATGAAGCCAAAATGATCCGTGCCCCAGCCGTTATGGCTGGAGAAGTCGGCGTAGGACTGGATCGGGCGCCCGGCAACCGGGTCTTCGCCCGGCCTTTTGCCGCGGATCAGAATGGTCATGCCGCCGAGCTCGACAAAGATCTGCGCCGCGCCGCGCGCGACCGTATCCGCAGCGATCGTCGCCCCGAACATCTCGACATACCATTCGGCCGAGGCATGCGGATTTTCG
>JASHUW010000068.1 GCA_030039815.1 Alphaproteobacteria bacterium | reverse complement strand
GTCCATCACGGCACGCATGATTTTGCCCCGAGCGTCCATCCCGACGGCGGGGTCGCGTTCAGCGAGATGAAGGACGGCGACAACGCCATCCTGCGCAGCGTGCCGATGCTGAAACCCGATGGCGGGATGATGCGCGACGGCTGGGGTGCCGAAGCTATGTTCCCGGCGATCGAGACGCTGTCGCCGCGGCAGCGCAGCCGTCTCAGCTTTGTGATGATCCCGCCAAACCTGCAATTGATGTTCGCGCCCGGCGCGGTCGCCTACACCTTGCTCGTGCCGACCGCGGTCGATGCGACCTACGCCTCGAGCGACCGGGTCACCGGCGGAGGCTGGATATTGCCGCGCAGCACGATCGGGCGGCTCGATTTCGCCGAACGCGCCGCGGCGGTGCGCGAGGGGGCGAGCAAGATCTGGGCGCAGGATGTGCCTGTCAACAATGCGATGCAGGCGGGCAAGCGGTCACGTTTTATGCCGCCCGGCTGCTACGGCCCGCTGGAAGCGACCCTGGTGCAGTTCAACGCCTGGCTGTTGCGCGCTTATCATCGAGCCATGCCGGCGGCGTGATTCCGCGACAGGAGGCAGACATGGCGACACCCTATCCGCGCGACTTGATCGGCTACGGCGCGACCCCGCCCGACGCCAAATGGCCCGGCGGCGCGCGGATCGCGGTGCAGTTCGTGATCAACTATGAAGAGGGTGGCGAAAACGCGATCTTCCACGGCGATCCGGCCGCCGAGGCGTTTCTGACCGAATGGATCGGCGCCCAGCCGGTCTACGGCATGCGCAACATGAACATGGAGTCGATGTTCGAATATGGCAGCCGTGCCGGGTTCTGGCGGCTGCACCGGGCGTTTTCCGCGCGCGGCATCCCGATCACGGTCTACGGCGTGGCGATGGCGATGGAGCGCAATCCCGAGGCCGTCGGCGGCATGCTGGCCGCCGATTGGGAGATCGCGACCCACGGCTATCGCTGGATCGACTATCAATTCGTGCCGGAATCGATTGAGCGCGAGCACATCGCCAAGGCGATCGAAATCCACACCCGCGCGACTGGATCGCGCCCGCTCGGCTGGTACCAGGGGCGCTGCAGCCCGAACACGGCGCGGCTCGTCGTCGAGGAGGGCGGCTTTCTTTACAACGCCGACAGCTATGCCGACGATCTGCCCTATTGGGACAATTCCTACGGCAAGCCGCAGCTGATCGTCCCCTATGCCTTCGATTCAAACGACATGCGCTTTGCAACGGCGCAGGGGTTCAACTCCGGCGACCAATTCTATGCATATCTGCGCGATACCTTCGATATCCTCTATCGCGAGGGCGAGACGCGGCCGCGCATGATGTCGATCGGGCTGCATTGCCGGCTTGCGGGACGGCCCGGCCGCACCGCCGCGCTCGAACGCTTCATCGACTACGCCGCCGGCCACGACAAGGTGTGGTTCGCTCGCCGGATCGACATTGCCCGCCACTGGATCGCGACCCATCCTTTCGGCGAATGACCCAATTTTGTGCAAGGGCACGGGCCTTGCAAAAGGAAACCCAGGTTCTCCCGCGAACGGGGGTGAAAATGGGCCCGGAAGGTTACGAACCGCTGAGCTTGGCCGATCACGTCCTGATCGCGCGCATCAACCTGTCATGCGCGGCGTTTGGTCTCATCGCGTTCGCCCTGTTGGCCGATTGGGTCGGGTGGCAGGGGCGAATGCTCGCGCTGGCGGTTAGCGCGTTGCTGGTGCTGCTGGCGCGCCACGTCGAGGCGATCCTGCGCCGCCTTGATGCGGGCGAGCAGAAAACCGCCCAGGACGTCACGATCGATCATTATCTGATCCCATTCTAGAGGCGGGGTTAGATCACCCAGCCGCCATCGACCGCCAAATCCTGACCGGTGATCTGGCGCGACCGGTCGCTGGCGAGAAAGAGGACGGCGTTGGCCACGTCGTCACCCGTCGAGATACGCCGCAGCGCATACTCCTCGGCATGCCGGCGTCGCGCCTCGTCGACGCCGATGCCGAGGCGCTTGGCGTTTTCGCGGCACACGCGGTCGAAACGCGGCCCCTCGACCATGCCGGGGCACACGGTGTTGACGTTGATGTTGTAGGGGCCGACTTCGAGCGCGGTGCTCTTGGTGATGCCGCGCAGCCCCCATTTGCTCGCGCTATAGGCCATTCGCAGCGCCCGGCCGCGCAGTCCGAACGTTCCGCCGACATTGACGATCTTGCCGTAGCGCTGCGCCATCATGGCCGGCAGAACCGCCCGCATCGTCAGAAAGCAACCCTTCATGTTCAGTTCGACGATCTGGTCGAATTCCGCCGGCGTCGTTTCCCAGGATGGGGTCTCGATCGGGCCGCTGCCGCCGGCAACGTTGACCAGGATATCGATCCGGCTACGCCCGAATTCCAGCGCCTCCGCCGCCATCGCCTCGACCTCGGCCGGGCTCGTGACGTCGCAGCGGGCGATCCGCGCCCGGCGCCCGAGCGCGGCGATGTCGGCGGCGACCGGTTCGATCGCCGCGGTGTCGCGCCCGGCGAGCACGAGGTCGGCGCCCTCGCGCGCCAGCGCCAACGATACGGCGGCGCCCATGCCCTTGGCCGGGCCGGTGACGATCGCGATCCGACCGGAAAGCTCGCCGCTCACCGCGCCCTCGCCGTGATCGCCGCCATCGTCTTGTCCTCGTTGCGCGGGTGCGCGGGCGGCATCGCCTGACGGACCGGCTTGCCCCATCCCGACGCGCCGATCAGTTCGCCGTCACGCACAACGACCCGGCCACGGACGATCGTGTGACGCGGCCGCCCGGTAATGAGCCGCCCGTGCCACGGCGAAATCTTGCTACGCGAATGCAGCGCGCCCTGGTCGATCAGTTCCTCGAGATTCATGTCGACGATGACGATATCGGCGTCGGAGCCGACCTGAAGCGCGCCCTTGCGCGGAAAGAGGCCCCAGGCCTTTGCCGGGTTGACCGCGCTCCACCGTACATAGTCGCTGATTGACATGCGGCCGCGATTGACCTCGGTCAGCATGATCGGCATCTGGGTTTCGACCCCGGGAAAGCCGCAATCGCAGCTCCAGATGTTGCCGCGCAGTTTTTCCTCGGGCGCGTGCGGCGCGTGGTCGGTCGCGATCATGTCGATCGTACCGTCGACAAGCGCCTGCCACAGCGCCTCGCCATGACCGGCCGCGCGGATCGGCGGATTGACGCGCAGGATGCCGCCCAGCCGCTC
>JASHUW010000067.1 GCA_030039815.1 Alphaproteobacteria bacterium | reverse complement strand
TTCCTCCAGCAAATCGACCCGGATCGTCAGATAGCGCAGCACGTCCTCGTTGATGCGCATGGTGCGCTCGAGCTCGGCGATGGCCGGGGCGGGCGCGTCGATGTTGAAGAGCACGTAATGGCCCTTGCGGTTCTTGTTCATACGGTAAGCAAGGTTGCGCAAGCCCCAATTCTCGCGCTTTTTGACCTCGCCGCCATTGTCGGAAATGAGCTGGGTGAACTGATCGGCGAGCGCGTCGACCTGGGCACCGGAGATGTCCTGGCGCGCGATAAACACATTCTCGTAGAGCGGCATACACGACCCCTTGTGGCTGATGGGCCCGGAGCACGATCGCCGACCGGGCCGAGCCGGACGCGGAGGCGGCCGGCAAGGGAGCGCGGCACTATACTCAAAGACCTTCGCCGCGCAAGTCGCGGCTGCTTTGTCGTGTGCGCGGGCCGTGATATAGGACAGTGATATTGCCATTTATCGGAGGCGGTCATGCTGACGCTCTACGGCGATCTCGACTCCGGCAATGTCTACAAGGCGCGGCTGCTTTTGGCTCAGCTCGGCATTTCTTATCGCCGGGTCGACACCACGCAGAACCGCGGCGAGCCGGCCACCGCGGAATTCCGCGCGATCAACCCGATCGGCAAAATCCCGACGCTGGTCTTCGACGACGGGCGGATCCTGGCGGAGTCCGGCGCGATCCTGTTTTATTTCGCGCAGGGCTCACGGTTTTGGCCGGAAGACGATTGGGACCAGGCGCAAGTCCTGCGCTGGATGTTCTTCGAGCAGTACAGCCACGAGCCGTATATCGCGGTCAACCGCCACTGGAAGCTGCATTTGCCGGCCGCCGAGCAAGCCGCACTGGCCGAGCGGATGGCGACCAACCACACGCGCGGCTTGCAAGCGCTCGAGGTCATGGAGCAACGGCTGAGCGGCGCCGACTGGCTCGCGGCCGGCACTTACACGATCGCCGACATCGCGCTCTTCGCCTACACGCACACGGCGGGCGAGGGCGGGTTCGACCTTCAGCCTTATCCCGGTATTCGCCGCTGGCTCGTCCGGGTGCGCACGCAACCGGGCCACATCCCGCAGATGCGGGAAGAACCCGGCGTGCCGGTGACGATGTGGCCGGGCTGAGCGTCAGGCGCGGACCGGGACGCCCTTTTCCTCGAACATCTGCTGCAATTCGCCGGTCTCGAACATCTCGCGGACGATGTCGCAGCCGCCGACAAACTCGCCCTTGACGTAAAGCTGCGGGATCGTCGGCCACGCCGAATATTCCTTGATGCCTTCGCGCACCGAGGAGTCGGACAACACGTCGATGCCTTTGAACTTGACCCCGAGATGCGACAGGATCTGCACCACCGTCGCCGAGAACCCGCATTGCGGGAACACCGGCGTGCCCTTCATGAACAGCACGACAGGGTTGTCGGTAACTTGCTGGCGGATGCGGTCGTGGGTGGTGATGTCCATGTGATCCTCGCTTGCTCTAGTCTGCTGGGGCGCTCGTCTGCAACGCGAGCGCGTGAAGTTCGTTGCCCATCCGGCCGCGCAGCGCCTGATACACCATCTGGTGCTGCTGCACCCGGCTCTTGCCGCGAAACGCCTCGGAGATCACGGTCGCGGCATAGTGGTCGCCGTCGCCGCGCAAGTCCTCGATCGAGACCTGCGCGCCCGGCAGCCCCTCCTTGATGAGACGCTCGATCGTCGCCGCGTCCATCGCCATCGCCCAGGGCCTCCTAATATCCCCTCGCCGTCAGTCGCCCGCCATATAGGCCGGCAGCCACGCCTCGTTGATCGAGGTCAACTCGGCAACCGATATGGCATCGCCGCCGGGGAGTGTCAACGCAGCGCCTTCTATCGTACCTATTCGATGCGCGTATATACCCGCATTCTTTGCCGCGGCAAAGACCGCATCGGGTACGGCTGTTTCCAGCAGGTAGCGCCCCTGGTCCTCGCCGAAGAGGCCGTCATTGCCGGCCGGCAAATCGGTGAGCGTGACGCCCTTGCCGCCGGCCATCGCCATCTCGGCGATCGCGACGAGGAGCCCGCCATCGGCGACGTCGTGGCACGCGACGACGTGGCCGGCGTCGATCTGAGCGCGCACGAACTCGCCGTGGCGGCGCTCGGCGGCGAGGTCGACCGGCGGCGGCGCGCCGGCCTCGCGCCCCTCGATCTCGCGCAGGTAAAGCGAGGCGCCGAGGTGGCCCTTGGTGTGGCCGATCAGGATCAGCGCATTGCCGTTCTGCTTCAACGCGAGGTCGACCGCCTTTGCCGCGTCGGCGATGAGGCCGACGCCGCCGATCACCGGCGCCGGCCAGATCGCGTTGCCGCTGGTCTCGTTGTAGAGCGAGACATTGCCTGACACGACGGGGTAGTCGAGCGCCAGACAGGCGGCGCGCATGCCGGCGATCGCGCCGGCGAACTCGGCCATGATCTCGGGCCGCTCGGGGTTGCCGAAATTCATGTTGTCGGTGATCGCCAAGGGCGTTGCGCCGACGGCGCAAAGATTACGCCAGCTTTCCGCGACCGCCTGCATGCCGCCGGTCTCGGGGTCGGCGCGGCAGTAGCGCGGCGTGCAATCGGTCTTGAGCGCCAGCGCCTTGCCGGCGGCGTTGACCCGCACCACCGCGGCGT
>JASHUW010000066.1 GCA_030039815.1 Alphaproteobacteria bacterium | reverse complement strand
GCAAACCAGCGGTTCGGCCAGATGCGGCTGAATGACCGCAACCTAGCCAAAGCCGAAATTCAAAACTGAGACAGCGCCCCCGGGCGCCGCTGCCCTTTTCGTATGGTTGCGATGCGCTAGACTGGGCGCGAATAGCGGGCTCGGCCGTGTCGGAGCGTGCCTTCGGGGAGGGACGGAACATGCAGGCGGATTACGTGATCGTTGGCGCCGGCTCGGCCGGTTGCGTGCTGGCCAGTCGGTTGACCGAGGATCCGAACGTCAAGGTGCTGCTGATCGAGGCGGGCGGCAAGGACTGGAACCCGCTGATCCACGTTCCAGCCGGCTTCTTCAAGATGCTCGACCACGACACGCTGACCTGGAAATTCCGCTCCGAGCCCGATCCCGGCACGAATGGCCGGTCGATCGTTTACACCCGCGGCCGGGTGGTCGGCGGCTCGTCGTCGATCAACGGGCTCATCTATATTCGCGGCCAGCCCGAGGATTACGACCACTGGTCGCAGCTCGGCAATCGCGGCTGGTCGTGGGACGATTGCCTGCCGCATTTCCGCCGGGCGGAGCGCTGGGAAGGCGAGGAGACCGAGGTCCGCGGCAAAGACGGCTTGCTCTTCACCTCGAAGATGGACCGGCTGCCGATCTGCGCCAGCGTGGTTGAGGCCGGCAAGGAACTCGGGCTCGACTATCGCGAGGACGTCAACAGCATCAACCCGGGCGCCGGCGAGTGCGTCGGCTGGTGCCAGCAGACGCGCGGCGGACGGCGTCGCGCCAGCGCCGCGCGCACCTATCTGAAGCCGGCGTTGAAGCGCGGCAACCTGCAGTTGGTGACGCACGCGCTGGTGCATCGCGTGGTCTTCGACGGCAAGCGCACGGTCGGCATCGAATTTTCGCGCGGCGGTCAGGTCGAGCGGGCCGACGCGGCGCGCGAGGTGATCCTCTCGGCCGGCGCGATCGGCTCGCCGCATATCCTGCAATTGTCGGGGGTCGGCGACCCCGAGCATCTCGGGCGGATCGGCGTGCCGGTGGTGCACGAGCTGCGCGGCGTCGGCAAGAACATGCAGGACCACTACCAGGCGCGCGTCTCCTATCCGGTGGTCGGCGCGCAGACCGCCAACGAGCGCGCCCGCGGCCTGCCGCTGGTCGGCGAGGTGATCCGTTGGCTCGCCACCGGCAAGGGCATGCTGACCTACAGCCCTTCGCTGGTCGCGGCCTCGGTCAAGGTGCTGGAGGAGTCGGCCACCCCCGATATGCAGATCACCTTCGCCCCCGGCAGCTTCAAGGGCGGGGTGATCGGCGAACTCGAGGAGACGCCCGGCCTCTCCGCCGGCGCCTGGCAGATGCGGCCGCTGTCGCGCGGCTATGTCGAGGCGAAGTCGAGCCGGCCGGGCGACATGCCGGCGATCAATCCGCGCTATCTGTCGGAGGAAAGCGACCGGCGCGCGATTATCGGCGGCTTGAGGTTCGCGCGGCGGCTGTTCGACGCGCCCGCGCTCAAGCAATACGTCCTCGCCGAGAGTCTGCCGGGCCGCGAGGTCGAGACCGATGACGAGCTGCTCGATTACGCGCGGCGCTACGGCGGCACGTGCTATCACGCGAGCTGCACCTGCATGATGGGGCAGCATCCGCTGGCGGTGGTCGACGACGAGTTGCGGGTGCACGGACTGGAGGCGCTGCGCGTCATCGATGCGTCGGTGATGCCGGCGGTGACCTCGACCAACACCAACGCGCCGACCATCATGATCGCCGAGAAAGGCGCGGTGGCGATCAAGAGCGCGGGGCGACAGCGGCTGGCGGCATAAACCACGTCACTATGGGCGACGCGCAACAGGGTTGAGCGGCGGCGCGATTTGGGCTGAAGTCCCACCACGCTTGGGCAAGGAGGAAACCCGATGCCGTTCTACGAAAAAGGCAACGTTCGCATTCGCTACGAAGAGGCCGGTTCCGGCTTTCCGCTGCTCGTGACGCCGGGTGGCGGCCTCAACTCGCGGGTCAGCAATTGGCCGACCGCCGCGATCAACGCGATGGAGGATTTCAAGAGAGACTTCCGTTGCATCACGATGGATCAGCGCAACGCCAATGGCGGCGAGTCGACGGGCCCGGTGCCGACCGAGAACGCCTGGGATGCCTATGCTGATGATCAGCTCGGGCTGATGGACCATCTCGGCATCGATAAGTTCTTCTACATGGGCTACTGCATCGGGGGCTGCTTTGCCGGCAAGCTGTTGCAGCGCGCGCCCAACCGCGTCGTCGCGGCGGTGTTCCACCAAACCGTCGGCCACCGTCCGGAGGACCCCGGCGTCATGATCCGGCACAGCAAGGACAACTGGCTGCCCGATTTCAAGAAGCGCCGGCCCGAGGTCTCGCAGGGCGATATCGACAAGTTCTTCCACAGCCTGTGGGAAGTGCAGCCCGATTTTCTCTACAGCGTGCCGCGCGAGTTCATCGCCAATTGCCACACGCCGATCCTGGTGCTGCCGGACGACACGCCATCGCACCCGCTGCAGACCTCGATCGATGTCGCCTCGTTGGCGCCCAATTCCGATATCACGGTGTTTCCGTGGCGTGAGCCGGAGGCGCTGCGGCAGCGGATGATTGCCAAGGTCCGCAATTTCCTGAAGGCGCATGTGCCGATGAAGGCCGCCGCCGAGTAGGCATTTTGTTGTAACGAGCGGCTGGTAACTCAGCCGCCCTTACCGAGGAGGAGAAACCGAATGTTCAGCCATGTCATGATCGGCAGCAACGATATCGACCGGTCGAAGAAGTTCTACGACGCCATTTTCGGCGTGCTCGGCGTCGCCCCCGCCACCCCTGACGCGCGGGGCCGGCTGGCCTACGCGCATAATGGTGGGCGCTTTATGGTGACGAAGCCGATCAACGGCCAGCCGGCTAACGCGGCCAATGGCGGCACGATCGGCTTTGTGATGAGCAGCGCCGAGCAGGCCAAGGCGTGGCACGACGCGGGCTGCGCCAACGGCGGCACGACCGCCGAGGACCCGCCGGGCATCCGTCAGGGGGCCGCCGGGCAGATGTATCTCGCCTATCTGCGCGATCCAGACGGCAACAAGATCGTCGGGCTTTATCGCGTGCCGGCGTGATCTGTCGCCGGTCAGAACTGACGAGGGCCGCCCCGCCGTC
>JASHUW010000678.1 GCA_030039815.1 Alphaproteobacteria bacterium | reverse complement strand
TGGGCCGGGAAGCCATGCCGGCCGCGCGCGCTTCTCCCGGCGGCGCCGCAACCGGCGGCTCGCCGCGGCGACTTTCGACAGGGCGGCCTTGAAGGCGTGCTGGTGCGTCGCTTCGGGCTTGGAACTCATCGCCACCCCCTTTTGTGACGATGACAAGCGTGGCACGCGGCCATGACAATTTTACGACGCACGAGACGCCAAATACCATAGGTAGATGTGCGAAAAGTGTAACACACCTCTGCTAGCGTCCCGCGCGTCGATACCTTGTGATGGATCCGCATGCGCGGCGACTATGCGTTGTTTTTCGGCCTGTGGCTGCAAAAGCCGCTGCAGATCGCCGCGGTGACGCCGAGCAGCAAGCGGCTCGCTCAGGTCATGGCCGAACTGGTTGATTTCGACCGGCCAGGACCGGTGCTGGAGTTGGGCGCCGGCACGGGTAGCCTGACGCGCGGCCTGCTCCAGGCCGGCTGCCCCCGCCACCGGTTGATCGCGCTCGAACGCGAGCCGAGCCTGGCCGCCGCGCTGCAACGCAGCTTCCCAGGCATCGCCACGATCGTCGGCGACGCCACCGCGCTCGACGAGCATTTCGCCGAGCTGGGAATCGATCGGCTTTGCGCCGTGGTGTCGAGCTTGCCGATCAAGTGGTTCTCGGTGGCTGCACAGCGCGCCATCGTCGAGCCGTGCCTGGCGCTGCTAGGACCGGGTGGAGTCTTCCTGCAGATGACCAATGCGTTCGCCTCGCCAATCGCGGTCGAACCGCTCGGCATTGCCGGCGAAAGGATCGCGCATGTCTGGCGCAACCTGCCGCCCGCCCAAGTGTGGGCCTATTCCAAACCGGCCGACGCCAACGCTCGGGAGAAACAATGAACGACTTGATGCCGCCCGTCGTGCCGGACGACGTTCATAACCGCTACCGCACGATCTGGCTCAGTGACATCCATCTCGGCACGCGCGGTTGCAAGGCGGAGTACCTGATCGATTTCCTGCGCCACAACGAGGCGCAGACCATCTATCTCGTCGGCGACATCGTGGATGGCTGGCGGCTCAAGAAATCGTGGTACTGGCCGCAGACCCATAACGACGTCGTGCAGAAATTGCTGCGTATGGTGCGCAAGGGCTCGCGCGTCATCTATGTGCCGGGCAACCACGACGAATGGCTGCGGCCCTACGCGCTCCTGCATTTCGGCGGGGTCGAGGTGCTCGACGAGGCGGTGCACGTCACCGCCGACGGGCGCCGCCTGCTGGTCATCCACGGTGACGTCTTCGATACGATCGTGAAGCATGCGAAGTGGCTCGCCGCACTCGGCGACAACGCCTATACCGCGGCGCTTTACATCAACCGCTACTTCAACCTGCTGCGCCGGCTGCTCGGCTACGAATATTGGTCGCTGTCGGCCTACTTGAAGCTGAAGGTGAAGAACGCCGTGCAATATATTGGTTCCTTTGCAGATGCGCTTTCCGAAGAGGCCCGCCGGCGCGGGCTTGACGGGGTGGTCTGCGGTCATATCCATCACGCGGAAATTCGCGACCTCGGCGGCGTGCTCTATTGCAATGACGGCGATTGGGTCGAGAGCTGCACCGCGCTCGTCGAACATGCCGACGGCAGGCTCGAGATCGTGTCGTGGACCGAGAAGCGCGAGTTCGACCAGCTCTACCCCGAGCTGCCGCTGTTTGCCGACGAGCCGGTGCACGAGGCCGCCGACCTTGTCGCGGTGGAGCCCTAGCCCGCGCGCATGAGCGTCGCCTTTGCCCCGGATGCGGGTTGGCTGGATGAGGCGCCGTCGCCCTCAGTCGGCAAGCGCATCGCGATCGTCACCGATGCCTGGCACCCGCAAGTCAACGGCGTGGTGCGGACGCTGTCGGCGGTATGCGACGGCCTTGCCCTGGCGGGGCATGAAACCGCGGTCTTCGGCCCCGACCGCTATCGCACGATGCCCTGTCCGGGATATTCGACGATCCGACTGGCGATCGGCGCCGGGCGCGCGCTGGGGCGGCACCTCGCGGCGTTCGCGCCGCATGCCGTGCACATCGCGACCGAAGGGCCGCTCGGCCTTGCCGGGCGCGCCTTCTGCCTGAAACGCGATTGGCCGTTTACCACGGCGTATCACACGCGCTTCCCCGAATACCTGCACGCTCGCTGCGGCTTGCCGCTCGCTTGGAGCTACGCGGCGTTGAGGCGATTTCACGCGCCGTCGCAAGGCGTCATGGTCGCGACCGAGACGATGCGGCGCGAGCTTGCGGCGCGCGGTTTCCAGCGCCTGGCCGCGTGGACGCGCGGCGTCGATACGATGCTGTTCCGCCCCGGTTGCGCGCCGGCGATCCAACTCCCGCGGCCGGTCTTCCTCTACGTCGGCCGGGTCGCGGTGGAGAAGAACCTGCCTGCGTTTCTCGATCTCGACCTGCCGGGATCGAAGCTGGTGGTCGGCGATGGCCCGTCGCTTGCCGCGATGAAGCGGCGCTACCCGCAAGTGCATTTCGTCGGCGCGCAGTCGGGAGAGGCACTGGTGCACCACTATGCCGCCGCCGATGTCATGGTGCTGCCGAGCCGCACCGAGACTTTCGGCCTGGTGCTGCTCGAGGCGCTCGCTTGCGGCGTGCCCGTGGCTGCCTTCCCGTCGGCTGGGCCCACGGACGTGATCGGCGATAGCGGCGCCGGGATTATAGCCGAGGATTTGCGCCGCGCGGCTTGTGCCGCGCTCGATATCCCGCGCGAGCGCTGCGTGCAGCATGCCGCACGGTTCAGTTGGCAGGCCTCGATCGAGCAGTTCATCGGGCACCTGGCCTGGATGTGACCTCCCCGCTGTCATTCCGGGGCATCGCGCAGCGATGAACCCGGAACCCATGAACGCGGACCTGGGCCAGCCTTGCGCCGGCCGTGTTCGTGGGTTCCTCCCCGGACTTGATCCGGGGATTGCGCGGGAATGACGGAAGTAGGGCTGTCACAAACCCGTCATCGAATTATCATCCGCGCTTCATCGGGCCTCACTACAGACCGGGGCGTGACCGACAGCATGATCATTGAACAGCGCGCGATCGGCGCCGACGTGGCGCCGTTGCCCGCAGCGCGGCGGCGTTCCCATCGCTGGTTGCCGGTCGCCGTATTGCTGGCGCCGTCGCTCTTGTTTCTCGGCCTCTTCACTTACGGGCCCGTGCTGCGCGTGATCGGGGGGTCGTTGATCGTCGGCCGGTTCGCCGGCGACCACGCGCTGGGTTTCGGCAATTATCAGCGGCTCTTCGCCGATCCGCATTTCGCGCGCGCGGCGCTCAACAACCTTATCTACGCGCTCGGCACGATCGTGCCGAGCCTGGTGCTGGCCTTGGCGCTGGCCCTGGCGCTGCGCGAGACCAACCGCTTCACGGCCGTCCTGCGCACGCTGGTGGTGATGCCGCTGTTGATCCCGCTGGTCGCGGCGGCGGCGCTCTTCACCTTCATCTTCCTGCCGGGCGACGGGCTCCTCGATTTCTATCTGCACAAGCTCGGCGTGCCGATGATCAACTGGCTCGGTGATACCGATCTGGCGCTCGGCGCGGTGATCGCGATCACGGTGTGGAAGAACACCGGTTATTACATGCTGTTCTTCCTGGCTGGGCTGGCCGGGGTGCCGCAGGATCTGGTCGACGCGGCGACGATCGATGGCGCCGGCGCCTGGCGGCGGCTGCGCAGCATCGTCTTGCCGCTGCTTGGCCCCACCTTCGGCTTTGTCGTGCCGATCGCGCTGCTCAATGCGATCACCCAGGTCGATCATGTGGTGACGATGACGCAGGGCGGGCCGTCGGACGCGACCAACCTCTTGCTCTATTACATCTACCAGCAGGCCGCGCAGAATTACGACACCGGCCTCGCCTCGGCCGCGACGGTGATCAGCGTCGCGGCGCTGCTGTCACTATCGCTGATCTCGTTCCGGCTCATCGAGCGCGGCGTGCATTATGAGAGTTGACGCTTTCGAGATCTCGAAAGCGTCATCCCCGGGCTTGACCCGGGGATCTCGCTCCAAGCTCGCAGAGATGGCCGGATCAAGTCCGGCCATGACGAGGAAGGAATGAGGACGAGGGGTCGCATAATTGCGCTGCTCGCGGCAAGCGCGGCGGCGCTGATCTGGGTCGTGCCGTTCGCCTGGATGGCGGTCGCGTCGCTCCGTCCCGGCGTGCCGCCCGACATCGCCTCGCTGACCCCGTCCGGCCCGTTCGGCCTCGGCAATTTCGTCGAGGCGTGGACCAGCGGCAGTTTCCCGCTTTGGTACCTCAACACGTTCCTGATGTGCGGCGGCATCCTGGCGGTGCAGCTGGTGACGATCAGCATGGCGGGCTACGCCTTTGCGCGGCTCGACTTTCCCGGCCGCGATGTCGTCTTTTCGCTGTTCCCGCTGCAGCTCTTGCTGATCCCGCCGCTGCTGATCGTGCCGAACCTCCAGACGCTGGTGTCGCTGCACCTCTATGACCGGCTGCCGGGGATCATGGCGCCGTATTTCGCCTCCGCCTTCGGCGTCTTCCTGATGCGTCAGACGTTTCGCGCCATCCCCAAGGATTTCGAGGAGGCGGCGATGCTCGACGGCGCCTCGATACCGGTGCTGATCCGCCATGTGCTGTTGCCGTTGGCGCGGCCGGGCCTCGTGGCGTTCGCGATCGTCTCGCTGACGGCGCATTGGAACGAGTTCCTGTGGCCGCTGATGGCGGTGTCCTCGCCGCAAAACCAGGTACTGACGGTGGGGTTGTCGACCTTCACCTCGGGTGCCGAGGCGGGGTCGGATTGGGGTGTCGTCGCCGCCGGCACGTTTTTTGTCGCCGCGCCGCTGTTGATCCTGTTCCTCGTCTTCCAGCGCCGCTTCATTTCGTCCTTTGTCTCATCCGGCATCAAGTAGGGGGGAGAACATGACCGAGATTACCCGGCGCACCGCGCTCAAAACCTCGCTCGGGGGCGCGCTCGCGGTGACCGCCGCGGCGGCGATGACCAAGACGGCGTTCGCCGCCGACCCGGTCGAGATCGACCTGTTCTTTCCGGTGCCGGTGCAGGGAAAGCTCGCCGACAAGATGAAAGAGCTGATCGACCGCTTCAACACCCAGCACGCCGACATCAAGGCGACCGCGGTTTATACCGGCAGCTACGACGATACGAGCCTCAAGACCCGCGCCGCGATCAAGGCTGGGAAGCCGCCCGCCGCGGTCATCATGTCGGCCAATTTCGTGCGCGAATACGTGATCAACGGCGATGTCGATCCCTGGGACTCGCTGATCGAAAAGGACGGCAAGACCGCCGCCGTCTATTTCGACAATTTCTGGCCGGCGCTGAAGCCCAATGCGGTGATCGACGACAAGGTCTACGGCATCCCCTACCAGAATTCGACGCCGCTGATGTACTACAGCGTCGACGCCTTCAAGGATGCCGGGCTCGACCCCGACAAGCCGCCCGAAACCTGGGCCGATTGGCTCGACGCCGCGAAGAAGCTCACCAAGGCCGACGGCAGCCGCTGGGGGATCATGTTTCCCGGCACCTACGATTATTGCGGTTGGTTGACCAGCGCCTTCGTGATGCAGAACGGCGGGCAGTACTACAACCACGATTACGGCGGCGAGGTTTACTACAACGCGCCGTCGAGCCTCGGCGCGCTGACTCTGCTCGACACGCTGGTCAACAAGGCCAAGGTGATGCCGCCCGGCGTCAGCGACGCCAACGCCTGCACCAGCGCGTTTTTTGCCGGTCGGCTCGGCACGATGCTTCTTTCAACCGGTTCGTTGAGCTTTGTCCGCGACAACATGAAGACGCCGTACAAGGTCGCGTTCCTGCCGAAGGCGGTGCGCAACGCGGCGCCGATCGGCGGTGCCTCGCTGATCCTGCCCAAGGGCAACACGCCCGAGCGCCAGGCGGCGGCGTGGACGCTCATCAACTGGCTGGTCAGCCCCGAGATCGCCGGCGAATGGAGTCGGTTCACCGGCTACTTCTCGCCGCGCAAGGCGGCCTACGACCTGCCCGACATGCAGAAGTTCATGAGCGATCACCCGGACGCCAAGATCGCGCTCGACCAGCTCAAATTCGCGGTGCCGTGGTTCGACACGTTCAACACGGTCGCCGTGCGCAAGGCGATGGAAGACCAGGTCCAGGCGATCTTCTCCGCCAAGGTCGCGCCCGCCGACGCGGTCGTCGCGGCGCAGAAGGCCGCCGACGAGCTGCTCCGGCCTTATGTCGAGCAGACCGCGCTGAAGGCGATCGGCTAGTTCGATCTTGCCGGGCGGCGGCGTGTTGCGGAAGCCGCCGCCACCGACGCAGGACACCACCTGGGGCCAGATCGTCGAAGCCCGCGGCGAGGTCCGGCAGGCGGGTCTGCGCCTGGCTGTTCAAGGGCAGCCTCTGCAGGCAGGATGGGCGGATGAAGATCCTGCTCGATGCGACTGCTGCCACGGTGCGGGCAAGCGCCATCTCCCCGTCCTAGGCGCGCAACGACGTGACGTCGTCCCCCGGTCGCGCCGCGCTGCTCGCGCTGGGCCTGCTCTGGCCCGCGATCGCCGGCGGGGCGCCCGCGACGGAGCCCGACTCCGCGGTTCCGCGGCAGGCCGGGACGGTCACCGAGACGGTCTGTTCGCTGGTCGAGCGGGCGGCCCAGGCGAACCACATTCCCGTGGGGCTGTTGACGCGATTGATCTGGGCCGAGAGCCGCTTTCGCGCCGGGGTGACGAGCCCGCAAGGCGCGCAGGGCATCGCGCAATTCATGCCGGAGACCGCCGCGCAGCGCGGCCTTGCCGACCCGTTCGACCCCGAGCAGGCGATTCCGAAGGCGGCGCGGTTGCTGGTCGACCTGGCCCAACATTTCGGCAATATCGGGTTGGCGGCCGCGGCCTACAACGCGGGATCGAACCGGGTCGCCGACTGGCTTGCCGGGTCCGCGACCCTGCCGGCCGAGACAGAGGTCTATGTGGTGTCGGTCACCGGGGCGACGGCCGAGGATTGGAAGCGCGACCACGAGCCGGCGGCCGCGACGAGCGAACCCGGCCCCGATGAATCGTGCGCGGCTGTCACCGCCGAGCTGCGGTCGCAGGAAGGCGCGGGCGAGACGGCGGTGCCGCCGGCACCGTGGGGCGTGCAGCTCGCCGGCAATTTCTCCAAGGCGATCGCGCTCGCCTCCTTCGCCCGCGCCGAGCAGCGCTATCGCGGCGTCCTGGGCGACGTGCGGCCGATGATCCTCGGCGGCGTGCTGCGCAGCCGCGGCTGGCGCCCGTTCTTCCGGATCATGATACCGGAAGCCTCGCGCGCCGACGCGGATCGGACCTGCCGGGCGATCATGGCGATCGGCGGCGCCTGCGTCGCGCTGCGGACATGAGGGGGCTGCGGCGCGGGAGATTTCCTGCCGCCGCCAGTTGAGATCCCGTCCTCGGCGCGGATAAGCAATGAACGCAACGGTTCTGTTAACCATGTATTTTCGTTAAATTTGCGAAAAAATGCTGCTATATCGAAGCGGCAAGCTGAACACCAAAGATGATGGAAAATGTGTAGGTCGCGGAAGCGCAAGTAACCGGTGAAAGCCATAGCATCCGGAGGCGCGCGTCTCGTTCGAGTATAGAGATTGGGGGCGAGGGAAGTGATGAAACGTACGGCAATCGGCTGCATCGCCTTTTTGATATTGGCGGCCTTGGTCTCGCCTTTCATCAAAGAAGTCTACGCTCGGCATCAAATCATGCAGAAGCTGGCGCCGGTGATGACGGAGCAAGACAAGCTTGCGTTCCAGTCCTGGAAGGGCGACGCGGCATCGTTTGCCCGAAGCCTCGAGGCGCGTTGCGAAATCCAAAACGGCAAGGGCTCTGCCGCCTGCAATCCCTATCGTACCGCGGCGGAGTGATGCGATGCGCTCGCACGGTAGGGCTCGCACCAGTCCGCGTCACCGGCCGCGCCCGGCGCCGCAGTCTGCCGATGTTGTGTCGTTCACCCTTGAGGATCGCCCCGCCGTCGGCGGTTCGAGCAAGACGCCGACACAGCCGAAAATCCGGGTGCTGACCGTGATCCTGGCAACTCCCGATGCCGCGGCAATGGATCATGTGGCGGCCAAAAAGTAAGACCTTATCGCTTTTCACATACCCCGCCGCTATCGCCCGGTAATCCCGGCCAAGATCGCGCTCCGGCTCGCGGCCGCGCGTGACCTCACGCCTGGCGAGCGGCTTGGGCGCGGCAAGTTTGCGGATGACGTCCCGGCAGTCGTCCGGAACGACGATCTTCATGCGTTTCCCTTGCTGCCCCGGTCACCGAGCTGCGAGCTTTTGTATCAGGCGGTGAACTGTCTGTTACCCGCCTGTTACCGACGAAATTAACAGGAGGCTCACCTCCTGTTCTCCTCCTGTTATCGACGAAAATATCAGGAGGTTCTCCCGCCGTTCCGATCACCACAACCTCGCCATTTGACCCAAGCATCTTGCTGCAGATCGTGAACATGTAGTGAACATACGCTGCATTTCAAGGCAGTCAGGAAGATTTTTAACCGAGGAAGCGATTCTCGTTGTGCCAAGAAAGGGCGATCGGATCTGGGCGTTGATGCTCGGCCTCTGGAAGGAGGATCGACTTTCCATGCAGCGCATAGTAATCGCGGCCATTCTCAAACCCATCGCGGATGCGACGGCTCACTTCAAAATGATGAGCGGGCGTCACAGTGACATACCCGCGATCAAAGAGGCTATGAAGATCACGCCTCAGCAAGAGACCGTTCCTTGGATCATGTTGGCCATGTGCAGCAAATGGTCGGATATGGGCGGCCTCCAAGGCCGGCAATGTTCTTTCGCCGGTCACCGCGCATCGCCTGTTATAATTGTCAGTCACAAGTATGCGGAACGCACCTTGGCCAAGGCGAGGGCGAATTAAAGTGGGCTCACCCCAGCCGCCAATCGGTGTTTGGCCAGACCCGATGAAGAGAGGCGCGGGTGGTTCGGATAGTTGACGATAAGGCGAAAACTCTGGCGGAGTTCCCTGCAAATAATGTTGGGCGGCCTCCCACAGACGAAATCCTTCGGGGTCATCCGACGTGTACGTCTTGAAGGACACGATATTACGCGCCCAGCCCTGGGGGACTTCCAACCAATCCGACTCATCAAAGAAAAAAGCGGGTGCCAGCACCCGGCATCCGATCGTAAAATCGCTGCGATCCCCGGGCTGTAGGTGACGATAGCGCGCGATCCGAGCGCGCATTTCTTCCAGAGTATTGGCGCCGTTCGCGTCGCCAAATGCGTCCCATGCGAGTGAACAGGGTAACGTGTTCGCGTGGGCAAAGATTCCAAACCCCGCGACGTAGTTTTGCGGGGCATGCAGCTTGAAGAAAAATAATTCGCCGGGTTCAAGCGCGCGGAATGAGGCAGTGCCGGGCGACCAAAAGTTGACTTCCGTAATCTCGGGCCGTGATCGCAGGTGCTCGAACCAGTCACGATCGGTCACGGCAACCACGAGCTTGACGGGCATCTGACATCCTTGCTGAGATGCACGTGACGCGAGAGTCGGTTATATTTTCAACCAGCGTTCTTGGCCCCGGAGAACGAACTATGCCCCGATATATCATTGAACGCCAATACCTTGTGCCAATGTTTGAACACATCCTGGTTGAAGCGCCCGATCTTGACACTGCTTGTCGAAGAGCTGTGGACGATCTGGCCGAGCCTTGGGGTGAAGACGCGGAGTTGTGCTTCGACGACGCTCGGCCGACGACCGTGAGCTGTGCCGCCGAATTGCCGGAGGACTTTGAACCGGAGCTGCAGGTCGGAGAGGGTGACGACGGCTACACTCTGTCAGCGCTTCTCTATAGCTCGGAATTGGAGCACTTGCCGATCTCCGATGAGTTTGCGCACGGCGATGAGGTTCAGGAGTCCGCTGTCGGGTTCGTCTAGCTCTTC
>JASHUW010000065.1 GCA_030039815.1 Alphaproteobacteria bacterium | reverse complement strand
CGCACCGCGCTGGTGATCGGCGCCGAGACCTTCTCGCGCATTCTCGACTGGGACGACCGCGGCACCTGCGTGCTGTTCGGCGACGGCGCCGGCGCGCTGGTGCTGAATGCCGTGCCGGATGAAGGGCCGCGAGGCCGCGGCGTGCTGTCGACGCATCTCCATTCGGACGGCACGCAATACGGCATCCTCTATGTCGACGGCGGCCCGTCGTCGACCGGTACGACCGGGCATCTGCGCATGGAAGGCCGCGAGGTGTTCCGCCAGGCGGTTCTGCATTTGTCGGAGACGGTCGAAGAAGCGCTCGCCGCCAACGGGCTGTCCGGTGCCGACATCGACTGGCTGGTGCCGCACCAGGCCAATCTGCGGATCATCGACGCGATCGGCAAAAGGCTGCACCTGCGCCCCGGCCAGACGGTGATCACCATCGAGCGGCACGCCAACACGTCGGCGGCATCGATCCCGCTCGCGCTTGACGAAGCAGTCGGCGACGGCCGCATCAAGCCCGGCCATCTCGTGTTGATGGAAGCGCTGGGGGGCGGCCTCACCTGGGGCGCCGCCCTCGTTCGCTGGTAGCTGAAACGCGAGGTTTCGCCTCGCGAAAAACATCGCAACGCTTTGGAATTTGACGGCGTTTTTTGCCGGCGCTAACGTTTGCCAAAGAACGGGAGGGCGGCATGGCCGGTCAGACGGTTACTCGCGCTCAGCTCACCGAAGCGGTCTATCAGGAGGTCGGCTTGTCGCGCAACGAGTCGGCCGAGTTGGTCGAGTCGGTGATCGCCGAGATATCCGATGCACTCGAGCGCGGCGAGATGGTGAAGATATCGTCGTTTGGCAGCTTCGCCGTGCGGCGCAAGGGCCAGCGCATCGGCCGCAACCCGAAGACGGGTCAGGAAGTGCCGATCAGCCCGCGCCGGGTGCTGGTGTTCCGCGCCTCGCACGCGCTGAAGAACCAGATCAACCAGTCTCTCGCAAGAAGCTGATCTGGGTGAGGGTGGGGTCGGGCTGACGTGAGTGAGACGGGGGAAACGGCTGCGGGGCGGCGCGCCAACAAGCGCGCGGCGGTGTTCCGCACCATTGGCGAGGTCGCCGAGGACCTCGACCTGCCAGCGCACGTGCTGCGCTTCTGGGAGTCGAAATTTTCGCAGCTCAAGCCGCTGAAGCGCGGTGGCGGCCGGCGCTACTACCGGCCGGAGGACATCGCGCTGCTGTCGCGCATCCGGCAATGCCTCTACCAGGAAGGCTACACGATCCGCGGCGTGCAGAAGCTGCTGTCCGAGGGCACGCTCGACGCGTCCAGCGCCGCAACCGACGTCGCGCCGAGCCTCTTCCCGCTCGACCCGATCCCGGCGCCGGCGGCCGAACCGCGGTCGCGACCTGCCCGCGCCTCGCGCCGCGCGACGGCTCAGGAACCCTCGCTCCCGCCGGAGCCCATCGTCATCGCCGAGCCGCAGCCTGTCGGCCTGTCGGCCGCCGGCAAGGCGGCGCTCCAGGCGGCGGCGCAGGAGCTGCTGTCGGCGCGCCAGCTGCTCGAGGCGCTGATCCAAAGCCGTCGCAAGGCCTGACCCGGGGCCGCACGTTGCGTCGGCTTGTCGGCGCAAGTATGATCCGCCGCCTCGCCAGAGATGCCCCGGTCGGAGCGTAGCGCAGCCTGGTAGCGCATCAGCATGGGGTGCTGAGGGTCGAGAGTTCGAATCTCTCCGCTCCGACCATTTCCCTCCGTCATCTCTGCTTTCGGGGAGGCTTCTATGAGCACAGAGCGGCCCGAACACAGCGGCGAACCCTGGCAATGGCCCGAGGCGCATTGGCGCAAGCTCGTCGACCGGGTGCGCGCCGGCCGGGCGCTGCGGCCGGCGGAATGGCCGGGCGGCACGCGCTGCGCGGTCGCGCTGTCGTTCGATAGCGACCATGAGACGAGCGATCTGCGCGAAGGCGGCAAGTCCATCGGACGGCTCGCCTGGGGCCAGATGGGGGCGCGGGTCGGGGTGCCGCGCATCCTCAAGCTGCTCGACAAGTACCAGGTCAAGGCGTCGTTCTACGTGCCGGCGGTGACGGCGCTGCTGCACCCGGACGAGCAGCGCCGGATCGTCGCCGAGGGCCACGAGATCGGTATCCATGGCTGGATTCACGAACTGAATTCGGTGCTGCCGTACGAGGCCGAGCGCGACCTGTTGTTGCGCTCCGCCGACGTGCTCGAAAAGACCAGCGGCGTGCGGCCGGTCGGCATGCGCACGCCGTCCTGGGATTTCAGCTGGAACACGCTGGCGCTCGAGGCCGAGCTCGGGCTCCTCTACGATTCGTCGCTGATGTCGGACGAGGATTGCTACGAGCTGCTGCTCGACGGCAAGCCGTGCGGCGTCATCGAACTGCCGGTCGAATGGGTGCGCGACGACGCGGTCTATTTCAGCATGAACCGCTTCTCGGCGTTGCGTCCCTACACGCCACCGGCCGACGTGCTCGACATCTTCCGCCGCGAGTTCGAGGCCGCGTATGAGGATGGTGGCCTCTTCCAGCTCACCATGCATCCACACATCATCAGCTACCGCTCGCGGATATGGCTTCTGGAAGAGCTGATCCGGCTTGCTCAATCTCGTCCCGGCGTGTGGTTCGCGACCCACGCCGAGGTCGCGCGCTGGGCCAAGGAGCACGCGGCCTGAGGCCGGCTCAACCCGGTAGCACTGCCTTGAACCGCAGCCTGACATAGTCGGCGATCCACAGTCCGGTCTCGTCGCGCAGGATCGGCTGCAGCAAATCGATGATCTCCTGCTTGGCGGCGGCGCGGTCAGCCGGCGCGAGCGGCGCGAAGAAATCGTCGGCGAACGCGTCGAGCCAGGCGTCCATGCCGGCCTCGAGCGGGGTCGGGCGCGGGATGATCGCGATGTCCTCGACCGAAAACCCGGCAGCTTCGAGCTTCGCCCCGTAGGCGGCGGCCGAGGGGAAATACCACGGGCTCAGCGACAGCGCCTCGATGCCGCGCCTGGCGAGCACCGCCCGAAACGCAACCTGGATCGCCGCGGTGTTGTTGTGCCCGCCCATCTCGGCGACAAACCGGCCGCCCGGCTTCAGCGCGCGCGCCACGCCGGCGATGACGGTTTCGGGCGGGTGCATCCAGTGCAGCGCGGCGTTGGAGAAGACGGCGTCGAACTCGCGTTCGAAGGCGAGGTTCTGGCCGGGGCAGACGCGCGCGTCGAGCCCCTTCGCCTGGGCCGCGGCGACCATGTCCGGCGCCGCGTCGACCGCGACCACCGTCGCGCCGGCGGCGGCGATCTTCGCGGTCAGCACGCCATCGCCGCAGCCGAGATCGAGGATGCGCTCGCCGGGCTTCGGGTCGAGCAGCTCGACCACCGGCGCGCCGAACGCCGGCACGAAATGCGCGGTCGCCGCGTAACGCTGCGCCGACCAATGCTGCTTCGACAATTCCGCCATCCCGCCTCAGGCCCTCTTCTTTGAATGGGCCGCAGCTTAAGGGCGGCGCGCTACCAGGTAAGTCCAAATCTTATCCTGGTATCGTTGCTGCCAGGATTTTAGCCCCGCTTGCGGCGGAACACCCCAAACAGGATCATCGCGCCGCCGAGCCCGGCCGCGCCGCCCGATACCATGCCGACCGTGCGCATCATCGTCTCGGGGTCGTTCGATTGCGGCGCCATCGTCGTCATGTAGAAGAAGAACGCCGCGGCGAGCACGATCAATCCGGCTCCGGTGAAAACGACGCGAAGGTTCATGACGGCCCGCCCCCTTGCCATTCTTCCCCGTCTACGGGTGACGCTCCGGACGGGTTCCGAAATTGCGATTTTTGCTGTTTCTGCAGCGAGTCTGCAGCAAAATCCGCGGCGTCATCGGGAGCCGCATCGGCTGACAGAGGGTGGCGCAACGATTCCTGCGCAACGCACCAGCGAGCACCTGCATCAGCGAGGCCTTGTCGAAATCGATCGCCGGCTGGGCGCGATAGCGTTCGGCCATCCGGTCGATCTTGGCGAAGAAGACGTCGCGCGGATCGCCGCGCCGCGATGGGGCGACACGTTGCGGCGGAGCGGCCTCTTCCTCGGCCAGGTCGGCTTCGATATGCCGGACGGATTTGACGCTCATCGGATCGATGCCGAGCTGGGTCAGCGAGATGCGCACGGTGTCGAGAAGGCTTCGGCGCGCCTTTTCTTGAGCGCGGCGATGCTCCGCCTCGATGTTGGCGTGGTTGGCATGCGCGAACAGGCGCGCGAGACGCTTGCTACGACCGCGCAGCATGGGCTTCTACCGCCTGCAAGCGGCGCTCGAAATCGCTGACATCGATCGCACGGATAAAGGTGTCGACGACGCGCGCGAAAGCCTCCGCCTCGCCGGGGGTGATCGCGCCGCTGGCGATGGCGGCGGTGACCGCGCCCATCGCGCGGGCGATGTCGGCGGGGCTGTTGATCGGCGGCAAGGCGAATTGCACGACCCGCTCGCGGCGCGGCGCGACAATGCGCTCAAGGCAGAGCCGCACCGCGGTCGGGTCGCGATCGCCGGCCATTTCCACGGCGGTGCGAGTGATCCGCTCGGCCTCGCCGTCGAGCAGCGCCTGCGCGGCCAAGGTTGCCGTGTTGCGGCTGCCGATGACGCGGCCGCGCGGGTTTCCCGACTGGCCTTTCCGGAACGGCCGCCCGCGCGGCTTGCCCTTGGGTTTGAGTGCTCTGAGTTGCGACAATTGATCCTCCGCTTTTGGTGGATTGCGAAGGATGCAATACCATTGTGG
>JASHUW010000677.1 GCA_030039815.1 Alphaproteobacteria bacterium | reverse complement strand
TGGTCGATCGCGATGACCTTCGCGAGCTGGATGAGCCCGCCTTTGGTCGCGCAATAGG
The DNA here is from genome assembly GCA_030039815.1 of Alphaproteobacteria bacterium. Classification (GTDB taxonomy): domain Bacteria; phylum Pseudomonadota; class Alphaproteobacteria; order ATCC43930; family CGMCC-115725; genus DATARH01. Next base: position 9,656 of record JASHUW010000677.1, on the reverse strand, counting down.
CGGCGCGGCCGGCGCTGCCCACCCGCCCCAGCTGCGAGGCGATGAAGATGATCGAGCCCCCACCGCCCGCGATCATGTAGGGCAGGGAATATTTGGAGAGCAGAAACGCGCCGGTGAGATTGATGTCGACCACCATCTGCCACTCGGAAAGCGGCGTCTCGGTGACCGGCCCCCCTGGATCGTGCGGCGCGGCGCCGCTGACCAGGATGTCGAGCCGGCCGAACGCGTCATGCGCCGCCTTGCATACCTCCCGCACTTCCGCTTCATCGGCGACATTGCATTTGCGCGCCAGCGACTTGGTTCCGGCCGACGCGACGAGCCGCGCGGTTTCGGCCGCGGTTTCGGGATCGATATCGACGCAGGCGACCGAAGCACCGGCCTCGGCGAAGGCAACCGCGATCGCCCGGCAAATGCCGCCGCCCGCGCCGCTGATCAGCGCCGCCTTGCCTTTCAGATCCATGCCCGTGCTCATAGCATCACCGTCCCGCCGTCGACTGCGATCGTTTGCCCCGTCACAAACGCGCTCTCGTCCGAAAGCAGCCATGCCACCGTCCCGGTGAGATCGCTTGGCGCAAGGTTGCGCTGGATCGTCTGGCCCGCTTTCACCGCCGCGAGGGCACGGTCAAGTTTGTCGCCGAAGAATTCGTTGGTGCCTTCGGTCAGCACCGCGCTCGGCGCCAGTGCATTGACCCTGATGCCGTCGCGCCCCAGTTCGCGTGCGAGACCGCGGGTCAGCCCTATCACCGCGGCTTTCGATGCCGTGTAGTGAAGGCCAAAGGGCATGCCGAAAGTCGCCGCCAGCGAGGCGATGTTGACGATGCTGCCGCCGCCCTGCTGGCGCATCGCCGGCACTGCCGCCTTGCAGCAATTCCAAATGCCCTTGACGTTGACCGCCATACAGGCATCCCACTCGGCCTCGTCGATCGCGTCGAACCGCCCGCCATGCAGCGCGCCGTAAAGCGCGGCGTTGTTGACAAGCCCGTCGAGGCGGCCGAACGCGGCGATTCCGGCCTCGACCATCGCCTGCGCCGATGCGGCGTGGGTGACGTCGAGCCTGACCGCAACCGCCTTGCCGCCGGTCTCGGCGACGAGATCCGTCGTCGCCGTGCAATCGTTGACATCGCCGACGACGATGTTGGCTCCGGCAGCGGCGAGATGGCGCGCGAATTCTTGGCCGAGCCCGCGCGCCGCTCCGGTTACCGCGATGGTCTTCCCGGCGACCGTCACGTCGTCGCCTTCGGTGCCGAGGCGGGGTTCAGATCACCTGGTCGTTCGTCGGGTCGATCAGGTGCATGTGGTTCATGTCGGCGACCAGCCGCATCGTCTCGCCGGCATTGCCCGCCGCCGCGGGATTGACGCGGCCGCAGACTTCGACGCCGTCGACGACGAAGTAGACCATGGTCTCCATGCCGAGCGGCTCGACCACGTCGAGCTGCGCGTCGAACGCAGCGGCGCCCGGCGGCAGGTCGCCGCGGCTCTCGATGATGTCCTCGGGCCGCAGGCCGAACAGGACTTCCTTGTCGACGTAAGCCTTGTAGCGCGCGGCGCGGCTTTCAGGCACCGGCAGGCTGAGGTCGTCGCTAAGCCGCACCTTGAGATTGTTGCCGCCGTTGACCACGCGCGCGGTCATGAAATTCATCGCTGGCGAGCCGATGAACCCGGCCACAAAGCGGGTCTTCGGGCTGTGGTACAGCTCGTGCGGCGTGCCGATCTGTTCGATGCGTCCGGCGTTCATGACCACGACCCGGTCGGCGAGGGTCATCGCCTCAACCTGATCGTGCGTGACGTAAATCGTTGTGGTTGTGACCTTTTGGTGCACCTTTTTGATTTCGGTGCGCATCTGCACGCGCAGCTTGGCATCGAGGTTCGACAGCGGCTCGTCGAACAGGAAGACCTTCGGGTTGCGGACGATCGCCCGACCCATCGCGACGCGCTGGCGCTGGCCGCCGGAGAGCTGCTTCGGCCGCCGGTCGAGCAAGGCGGAGATGTCGAGGATTTTCGCCGCCGCTTCGACCCGTTCCTTGATCTCTTGCTTGGGGAATTTCTTGAGTCGCAGACCGAACGACATGTTCTCGTAGACGGTCATATGCGGGTAGAGCGCGTAATTCTGGAACACCATCGCGATGTCGCGATCCTTTGGCGGGACATCATTGACCAGCTGTTCGCCGATGAAGATTTCGCCGGATGTCGCTTCTTCGAGCCCGGCGATCATGCGCAGCGTGGTGCTCTTCCCGCACCCCGATGGTCCCACGAGCACGATGAACTCGCGGTCCGCGATGTCCAGGTCGATGCCCTGAACCGCTGGCGTTTTATCGAACATTTTCACGACGTTACGGAGCGCAACCTGCGCCATGTGCTGTCCTCTCGGTCGCTCCGGCCCGCGGCCGGCATTCGTGGTCCCCAAAGCGGCATCGCCGCCATTTATCAGTAATGCGCTGATCTTAGCTCAGCCATGCATGAATATCTCGGCTATTTTGTTGCGGCCATCCCCGCGACGGTTCAACGCTCGGTGAGCTTCAGTTCGATCCGCCGGTTTTTGCGGTACGCGTCTTCGCTCGTACCGTTATCGATCGGCTGCTTGTCGGCAAAACCGGCCGCGGCGAGGTGGTCGGCCGGAATGCCCTGCGCGATCGCGTAGCGCACGACCGAGATCGCCCGCGCCGTCGACAGCTCCCAATTCGAGGCGAACTGGTCGGTATGGATCGGCCGATGGTCGGTATGGCCGTCGATCTCCAGCACCCAATGGATGTCGGGCGGTATCTTCGCCGCGATCTCCTTGAGCGCCGAGAAGACCGGGTCGAGCTGTTTCTTGGCGTCGTCGCTGAGATCGGCGCCGCCCGGCGTGAACAACACCTCGGCCTGGAAGACGAAGCGGTCGCCGACGATGCGGATGTCCGGCCGGTTGCCGAGGATCGCGCTAAGCTTGCCAAAGAATTCCGAGCGGTAGCGGGCAAGTTCCTCAACCTTGCTGGCAAGAGCCATGTTCAGCTTTTTGCCGAGGTCGACGATCTGGTCCTGCTGGTTCTTGACCGTGGCGTTGGAGACGTCGAGCGCCGCGGCGACCTTTGCCAGTTGGTCGCGCAGCGCGGAGATCTCGGCGGTCAGCTCCTCGACCTCGGCCTTGGCGGCCTGGGTCGCCTGCTGCTGGGCGGCGAGCTTTCCTTGCAGATCGGCCGCCTCCGCGCTCGCCTGGCCGGCGGCGGCAAGCTTCGCGTTGAGCGCGTCGCGCTCGTCCTGAGCGGCCTTGAGCTGGGCCATCAATGCCGCGGCGTTGCCGCGCAGCGTCTCGCTGGTCTGCTTTTCGAGCGCCAGCTCGTCGGCCAGCGCGCTGATCTTTTGCTGCAGCTGCTTTAGCGCCTCGTCGCGCCCGCTCAACGCGTCCGAGAGATAGAACTGGCCGACGGTAAAAACGAGCAGAATAAAGATGATGACCATCAATAGCTGCGCCAGGGCATCAACAAACCCCGGCCAGATGTCGATGCTGGCGCGTCGGCCGCGGGCGCGTCCGAGAGCCATCGCGCTAGCGCCCTTCGTCGGAGATCGCGGCGATGGTCCGGGCGAGCAGTCGGATTTCGCCGCGCAGCTCGCTCATCGTCTGCGAGCGTCCTTCGACGATGTCTTCGCTGAGCCGCGCCATATAGGCCTCGATATTGCGCAAATGGGTGCGCAGCACATCGTCTTGCCCGAGCGAATTCTCGGCGATCGACGCCAGCCGCGCGAGCGACGGCTTCAGCTCCATCTGGTTCTCGGCGAGCTTCACCATCAGCATCTGCCCGGCCTTCATGTGTTCGGACAGCGTGCCGAGCCGGTCGATCAGCCCCGGCAATGTATTGTTGGCGCCAATCCGGCTTTCTTCGCTGCGCGCCAGGATGCGCTGCAGATTTTCCAGGCTATCGGCGGTCTGCTCGAGCAATGCCTGGATATAGGCCGGCACCGACCCGTCGCCGCTATCGCCAAACGCGCCCGACGACAGCCGCGTATAGGTCGACAGCCATTCCTCGAGGTCGTTGTAGAAGCGATTTTGCGCCTGGCCGGCCTGCAGGTCGAGAAAGCCCAGCACCAGGCTTCCGGCAAGCCCGAACAGGGACGAGCTGAACGCGGTCGACATGCCGTGCAGCGGCGAGCCAAGCGCGGTCTTCAGATCGGCGAAGGCGCGCGCCAGATCGTTCGACGACACATTGAGACCGCCGATCACGCCGCCGACCGCGCGCACCGTTTCGAGCAGCCCATAGAACGTGCCGAGCAGGCCCAGAAACACCAGAACCCCGATCATGTATCGCGAGGTCTCGCGGGTCTCGTCGAGCCGCGACGAGATGCCGTCGAGCAGCGTGCGCAGCGAGGTCGCCGACAGGCTGACCCGCCCGCCCTGGCGCGTCGACAGCATGCGCGCCATCGGCGCGAGCAGCCGCGGCGCCGGTCCGGTCGGGGCGGTCAGGTCGCGATTGGCGAGCCGCTCGCGGAAATCGTCGATCCACGCGATCTCCGGGTTGAGCAGCAGCACCTGGCGGAAAATGTAGAAGATGCCGCACACCAGGACGCCGATGATGACACCGTTGACGCCGGGATTTCCCAAGAATGCGGTGCTGAGCGGGTGGAATAGCGCCGCCACGAGCGTAGCCACCAGCACCAGGAATACCGCCATGCGGATCAAGAAGCGGCCCGAGCGGTTCATGTGATCGATCGGTTTTGCACTAGCTGGATGGAGGCTTGGCGGCCGGCGGCAGCGGCGACGTCGCTGGGGCGAGCGGTTCGAGATCGGTTTCGAGCGACAGCGCCGGGCGCGGCTCCGGGGGTGGGCCGAGCTTGGCGGGCGCCGCGGCGGGCGGGATCAAGGGTTTGGCGTCGAGCGGTATTCGCTGCACTGGCGTCGCGGGATGCTTTCCCGGCGCGGCGACCGCCGCGTGCATCGGCTGCACTTGAGCGCGGCTCGAACCGGCGGGCGGCGGCGAGGGCGTGAATAGTGGCGTCGGCGGTCCCACGGCGGCGCCCGAAGCCGCGGGATCGGCAGCCGGAACGGGCACGGCGAACAGCGCCGCCGCCGCTCCAGCCAGCAGCGCAAGCGCTAAATGCCTCACCGGGTTCGAAAGCTGCGAACCCTCCATTGCGGCCCCATTCCCCGCCATGCGCGTGGCCAAAAGCGGCCATCCTTCGCCGTCGTCGGGGCGCCAGAACCTATCTCAAGCGCCGCTGCGGCGACACCGATTTCTACGGCTTGCGCGCCCGCCCGCGCGTCTCGCGGACCAGCGCCGCGAGCGGCAGGTGCAGATGGTCATTAGCCGCGAGAATGTCGCCGCTGGTCAGCATCGTCTGGCCGCCGGAAAGGTCGCTGACATAGCCGCCCGCCTCGCGCACAAGGAGGATGCCGGCGGCGATGTCCCAGGGCGACAGGCCGAATTCCCAGAAGGCTTCGAGCCGGCCCGCCGCGACATAGGCGAGGTCGAGCGCGGCGGCGCCAAATCGCCGCACCCCAGCGGCGCTGCCGGTGATCGTCTCGTTGAGCGCGAAATATTCCGGCTTGTCGCGGTCGCTGGCGCGCAGCCCGGTGGCGATCACCGCTTCGGATAGTTGGCGCCGCGCCGATACGCGCAGGCGGCGATCGTTGAGATAGGCGCCCGCGCCTCGCTCGGCCCAGTAGAGCTCATCTCGGGTCGGCTCGTAGACCACCCCGGCGACGATCTCGCCGTCGCGCTCGAGCCCGATCGAGACGGCGAAATGGGGGATGCCGTGGAGAAAGTTGATCGTTCCGTCGAGCGGGTCGACGATCCAGCGGTGGCGTTTGTCGCTGCCCTCGACCGCGCCGCTTTCCTCGAATAAGAGGCCGTAGCCCGGTCGCGCGCGCATCAATTCATCGCGCAAGATGCGGTCGGCCTTGAGATCGGCGTTGGAGACGAAATCGCCCGGCCCCTTGACCGAGACTTGAAGCTGCTCGACCTCGCCGAAATCGCGAATGAGTCCGCGCGCCGCTTTGAGCGCAGCGGCGGACATCACGTTGATCACCGGTGAGCGAGCGGCCACAAAGCCTCCAATTCATGCCCTTGGCCGGACTTGTTCCGGCCATCCACGAATAAATTTCCGGCTATTCGTAGAACCCCGGGTCAAGCCCCGGGGCGATGAGGTCGAGTGAAGCGCTAATCCTTCGCGCGTTCCATATAGCTGCCGTCGGCGGTGCTGATGACGATGCGCGTGCCGGCGCCGATATGCGGCGGGATCATCACCCGGCGGCCGTTTTCCAGCTTGCCCGGCTTATAGGACGAGGAAGCCGTCTGACCCTTGACGACGGGGTCGGCCTCGACGACCTCCAGCGTCACCGTTTGCGGCAACTCGACCGACAGCGCGGTGCCCTCGTGCATCGTCACGTTGCACATCATGCCCTCGGCGAGGAAATCGGCGGGGTCGCCGATCGTCTCGCGCGGCACCTGCACCTGCTCGTAATCCTCATTGTCCATGAAGGTCGCCATGTCGCCTTCCCAGTAGAGGAACTGCATCTCCTTCTCGTCGAGCCGCACCCGCTCGACCGTCTCCTGGGTGCGGAAGCGCTCGGAGAGCTTCGAGCCGCCGCGCAGGTCGCGCATCTCGACCTGGGCAAAGGCGCCGCCTTTTCCCGGCTGCACCAGATCGCGCTTGAGCACGATCCACAATTTGTTCTGATGCTCGAGCACATTGCCCGGCTTGATATCGATGGCGTTGATCTTCATGGGATGAGGTCTCGGACAGGTTCCGTGTTTGGCCGGTTTCCTACCAGTTTGGCGGCGAAGGGGAAAGCGGAATGGAGCGATGGTGGCGGCCCGACCGGCTCGCGGCGCGGCGCGAAAATCTCGCGGCGCGCGGCCGCATCCTCGGCGCGGTCAGGGCGTTCTTCGACAGCGAAGGCTTTATCGAGGTGGAAACGCCGGCGCTGCAGATAAGTCCCGGCCTCGAACCCCATTTGCGCGCCTTCGCGACGATGCGTCACGACCCGGGGGATGAGGCGTCCAAGCCACGCTACCTCCACACGTCGCCCGAATTCGCGATGAAGAAGCTGCTCGCCGGTGGGATGACGCGAATTTGGCAGCACGCCCATGTCTTCCGCGACGGCGAGCGCGGCGCGACGCACCACCCCGAATTCTCGATGATCGAATGGTACCGCGCCGGCGCCACGTACCTGGACTTGATGGACGATTGCGAGAAGCTGCTGCGGCGCGCCCAAGCGGCTGCTGCGATGCCGGCCCCCATTCCAACCCTCCCCAAGTTGACCTCAAGACTGGGCCACCGGGGAGCGAGCGCGCCGGAGGGACGGGGAGGCGGCCGGCACGGGCTGATGTCGTGGCGCGGCAACACCGCCGACGCCGATCAGCCCTTCGAGCGTCTCTCGGTCGCCGAAGCCTTCGCGCGCCACACCGGGATCGACATCCTCGCCACCGCGCCCGACCCGGCGCATCCCGGCCTCGCGCTGCTCGCCGCGGCGGCGGAGACGATCGGCATCGCGCCACATCCGGGCGACGATTGGGAGGACCTTTATTTCCGCATCTTCCTCGATCGCATCGAGCCCCATCTTGGCATCGGCGCGCCGACCATCCTCTACGACTACCCGGTCTCGATGGCCGCGCTGTCGCGCAAGAAGCCCGGCGATCCACGCCTCGCCGAGCGCTTCGAGCTTTATGTCTGCGGGCTGGAGCTCGCCAATGCGTTTTCCGAGCTCACCGATCCCGCAGAACAACGCGCCCGGTTCCTCGCTGACCAGGCGAAGAAGAAATCGCTCTATGGCGAAACTTACCCGATCGATGAGGATTTTCTTGCCGCGCTCGAACACGGCTTGCCCGACTGCGCCGGGATCGCGCTCGGCTTCGACCGGTTGGTCATGCTCAGCATCGGCGCGGCCGATATCGAAGACGTGTTGTGGGCGCCGGTCGATTGAGCCGGCGCGCGGGGGGTGCTAACGGCCGTAGCGCCCGACGATCTTCGCCGTCGCCAGCGCGTCGCTCGCCAGCTGCGATGCCAGCGCCGGGCCCGGGCCGGCCGCCTCGATCGGCAGGGCGGGAACCTTGAGCGCGTACACGGTGATCTCGTAGTGGTGTGCGTGCACTCCCGCTGGCGGGCATGGCCCGCCGTAATGTGCAAAGCCGAAGCTCGTATTCCCCTGTCTTGCTCCCGCCGGCAGACCGGTCGAGGGTTCGCTGCCCGCGCCGGCCGGCAGGCCGTGGACCCCCGCGGGGATATCCAGGACGATCCAATGCCACCAGCCGCTGCCATTTTGCGCGTCGGTGTCGACCATCGTCACCGCGAAGCTGCGGGTGCCTTGCGGCTCGCCCGCCCAGGTGAGCGCCGGCGAGATGTTCTGGCCGGTGCAGCCCTGCGTGTTGAGCACCTGCGCCAGCGCCATCGGGCTGCCGCTCTTGACATCCGGCGAGGCCAGCGTGAACTCGGCGAAAGCCGGCGATGCCGCCAACGCGGCCAGCACCGTCCCCAAGATCAGCGCCCGCATGCATGCCTCCCGTTTTGTTTGCCGTCGCTTAGCCGAACGCCCGGCCGTATCGCGCGAACACCGCATTGAAGTCGGCGACCGCCGCCTTGGGGCCTTTCGGGTAGTTCCAGATCGCGCCGATCACCGCGAGGAAATCGGCACCGGCCGCGACCAGCGGCCCGCAATTGTCCTGGGTGATGCCGCCGATGGCGCAGCACGGCACGACCGTCGTCTCCGACCAGTCCTTCAGCACCTCGGGGCTCGGGTGGTGCTTCGCGACTTTTGTCGTGCTCGGGAAGAACGCGCCGAACGCGACGTAATCGGCGCCGGCCTCGCTCGCCACCAGCGCGCGGTGCCGGCTCGCGCCGCAGGTCACACCGACGATGCGGTCGGGGCCGACCTCCGCCCGTGCGCGGGCATAGGGCCAATCCTCCTCGCCGATATGCACGCCGTCGCAATCCAATTCGGCGGCGAGGTCGGGCCGGTCGTTCATGATGAAGGCGACGCCGCGCTCCTGGACGATCGGCTGCAGTCGCGCCGTTGCAGCGCGGATCGCCTCATCGTCGACATCCTTGAGCCGCAGTTGCACCGCCGCCACGTCGCCGCCCGACAGGGCGGCTTCGAGGCGCGGGGCGAACTCGCGCGGGTCGAGCGCCGGCGGCGTGATCAGATAAAGCCGGGTCGTCGCCCGTTGCTCATCGGCGAGCAAGTTCAGTCCTGCCCTCTGTAGATCTTGAAGATCCGGCAGAGCCTAGCAAATCGCCGGCAGGGAGGCGAGGTAATCGCGGCAGGTTTGACGCAGTGTTTCGGCATCGCTGAAGAAGACGCTTACGAGGTCGAGCGCCGGCTCCGGGCGTGCGGTCAAGACTCGCGCTTTGCTTTGCTCGGCGATCGCCGCGAGCCGCTTGGTGACATCGCCTCGACCGGTAAAGACGATCGCCGAGATCCCCGCCCGGATTGCGCCCTGCGCCGCGCCGGCATCGTCGCCGCAATCGAGAACCGTCGTGAACGCTGCGCCCGGCACCGCTTCGCGCGCCGCCTCCGTCAGCGCTCGCCACCAGCCCGGCCCGGCATAGATGCCGGCACCGGGCGCGCTCAGCAGAACCATGGCGCGATCTGCGGCGACGGCCGCTTCCAGCGCGGCGACCGCATGGGTAAACGAATGAACGACGACGACCGCGCTAGCTTTGTTCAGTGCAGCACGCCGAAATGGGCG
>JASHUW010000676.1 GCA_030039815.1 Alphaproteobacteria bacterium | reverse complement strand
ATAGTGAAAGCCCTGCAGCCGTGCGTTCTGGTGTTCGGCGAAGTCGCGGAAATTCAACGGCGTCGGCTCGCCCGACGAATTGCCGTAGATGACCACAATGCCCTTCGCCTCGACCCGGGCGATCGCCGCGGTCAGCGACGCTCCGCCGGCCGCTTCGAGGATCAGCGCAAAACGGCCATCCGCGTCGTCGATGCCGGTGACGATCTCGGCAGCGCCCAGCCCGTCGAGCACCTTGGCCCGCTCGGCGCTGCCGACCACCGCCGTGACCTTGGCGCCCGAGCGCGCCGCCAACTGCACCGCGAGGTTGCCGACCCCGCCGGCGGCGCCGGTGATCAGCACGCGCTTACCCAATAGCGGGGCGCCGTGGCGCAGCGTCCTGAGCGCCGTCAACCCGGCGACCGGCAGCGCCGCCGCGTCGGCGAACGAGACATTATCGGGAAGCACCGCCATGCGGTGGCTCGTCACTGCGGCGCGCTCCGCCCAGCCTTCCCAGTCGGTGAGGCAGACGACCCGTGCGCCCATTGGCGGGCCGCTGCCGTCTTCGGCGGCGCTGATGACGACGCCGGCGATGTCCTGGCCGGGTCGCCAGCCTTCGTGCCGCACCTGGAAGAGGCGCATCTCGCCGCGATTGAGCGAAAAGGCATGCACCGCGACGATCGCCTCGTCGGGCTTGGGCGCCGGCTCCGGCACGTGGCGGATCGCGACCGGCGCTGCCCCGCCCGGCGTGTTGACGACAGCGAGCATCTTTCCTCCTTCCCCTCTCCCGCTTGCGGGAGAGGGTGCCGAGCGCAGCGAGGCGGGTGAGGGTGCTCGCCACGGACCCTCAACCTCCCATCGCTCGCGCGATGGGTCCCTCCCTCTCCCGCAGGCGGGAGAGGGCTGAACAAACGTCAGTTCAATCTTAGATCCGTGATGTGCTTCGGATCGGGCTTCAGCTCGCCGCGTTCCACCCGGGTGACGATGTCGGTGAGGATCGCGTTGGTCGGCGCGTCGATGCCGACTTCCTTGCCCTTCTGCACGACAAACCCGTTGAGGAACTGGATCTCGGTCCGGCGGCCTTTGACCATGTCCTGGCCCATCGACGGGCGATGCTCGCCGCCGCCCGGCCGGTTGGCCTCGGCGAGGCGGTGCTCGTCGATGATGCGCTGCGCCTCGGCGTCGCCTTCGCCGGAGCGGGCGATCATCTCCGGGTCCATGTGGCTCACCTCGTCAAAGGTATAGCCCAGCGCCTGGCCGACGCGGATCGCCTCGCTGCCGAGCCGGTTGGAGAAATGCCGGATCGCGTCGTTCTTGACCATGTCGCGGGTGATCATCCCGGTACAGGCCGAAAGGCCGTTGCCCATCACGTTGGTGACGAGCTTCGACCAGCGCTCGCCCCAGAGGTTCTCGGTGACCATCGCGCTGTCGGCATTCGCCAGCAGGTCCCGGACTTCCTTGGCGCGGTCGGTGACCCGGCCGTGCACCTCGCCGGCGCGGAACACGGTGTGCTTGTCGCCGGACTTGCCGGCGGCGCGGGCGACCTGGCCGGGCGCGTGCAGCGCGACCGTGATCGAGCTGGCGATCGACCCCAGCGTCTTCCCCCAGCCGACGATGTTGGCGATCGTCTCCTCGTTCATGCAGTTCTGCAGCGAGACGAAATACCCGTTATCGGCGACGTACTGCTTGATCATCGTCGTCGCCCAGGCGGTGTCGTAGCTCTTGGTGCAGACAAAGGCGATGTCGAACGGCTTTTCCTTCGAGATCTGCTGCAGCTCGGTGACGTGCAGCGCGCGCACCGGCACGGTGAACGGCTCGACATCCTTCAGGTGGGTGATCGTCAGCCCGTGCTTTTTCATGTGCTCGACATGTTCGGGCCAGAAATCGATAAAGGTCACGTCCTCCCCGGCCTTGACCATATGGGCCCCGGCATAGCCGCCGACCGCGCCGGTGCAGACGACCGCGATCTTCTTCTTCGCCATAGCGCTTCCTCCGAAAGGGTTCCCGGCGATCCTAGTACGACCCGGCGCATGCGGGAAATAGCGTGCGATCGCCGCCGGATATGCCGTCAGCGCATCCCACTTCATCGTCGTTCGCGCCGAAGCGGCAACCCAGGGCAACGCTTCGTCACCCACTCCTGGATCCCCGCCGCCGTGGGGATGACGGCTTGGACCGGCGTTGCTGTCGGGCGCGGGGGCGTCGCTTTGCCGGCTGCTTGCGCCACGGCCGGTGCGACCACCAGTCGGCGACCAGCGCCACCGGCAGCAGCGCGATGCCCGCCGCCATCGTCGCGCTCGCCGTCCAGCCGAGCCGCGTCAGGTTCGTCGAGACCAGCGCGAGCCCCAACAATCCGCCGGCGCCGAACACGAGAAGGGCATAGCCGCTATAGCGCATTGCGGCTTCTCTAAGGCAAGCCGCGCGCCGGCACCACGCTTTCCCGGCATATCAGCCGGCGCGACGCGTCGGTTGCGCGTCTCGACGCTCTCGCCGAAATTCCCGGCGATGCGCAGCGCAGGTACAGCGGTCGAGTCTGCCGCGTCGTTCGGGGAGGAAGCGTCGGGGCCGCGGGTCAACCGCGTCGCGATCACGGCGTCGATCACCTGCGCGACGATCATGCAGGGCGTCGACACGACGATCGCCAATGTCGCGCTGCCGCACATCCAGGGCAGTTTCTCCTGCTCGCAGGATCAGATCGCCTGGGTGGTGACGTCGTATATCGTCGCCGCGGCGATCATGACGCCGCTGACCGGCTGGCTCGCCGGCCGGCTCGGCATCAAATGGGTGTTCTTCAGCTCGGTCGTCGGCTTTACCATCGCGTCTGCCTTGTGCGGCGCCGCGGCGACGCTGATCCAGCTGGTGCTCTACCGCGTGCTGCAGGGGTTGTGCGGCGCGGCGCTGGTGCCGCTGTCGCAGTCGGTGCTGTTGCGCAGCAACCCGCCCGAGCGGCACGGCCGGGCGATGGCGATCTGGGGCATCGGCACGATGCTCGGCCCGATTATCGGCCCGTGCCTGGGCGGCTGGCTCACCGACAATTTCACCTGGCGCTGGGTGTTCCTTATCAACCTGCCGGTTGGCGTGCTGTGCGCATTGGGCATCGTCGTGTTCATCCACGACGACCGGCACGGCCATCGCGACCGCTTCGACTTTTTCGGCTTCGGCACGTTGTCGATCGCGGTCGGCGCGGTGCAGATGATGCTCGACCGCGGCGAGCTCAAGGACTGGTTCGGCTCGACCGAGATCTGGGTCGAGGCGACGGTCGCGGCGCTGTGCTTCTACCTTTTCGTCGTCCACACCGCGACCACCAGCGCGAGCTCGTTCCTCAACCGCTCGATGCTCAAGGACGCCAATTTTACCGCCGGCATCATCCTGATGTTCTTCGTCGGCATCATCCTCAACGGCACCATGGTGCTGCTGCCGACGATGATGCAGGTGCTGATGAACTATCCGGTCGTCACCGCCGGGTTCGTCATGGCGCCGCGCGGCATCGGCACGCTGATCTCGATGATCCTCGTCGCCCGGATCATCGGCAAGATCGACACGCGCATCATCATCTTTTGCGGTCTCGCGCTCACCGCCGCCTCGCTGTGGCAGATGACCGGCTTTTCGCTCTACATGGATATGCGGCTGCTGCTGATCTCCGGGACCTTGCAGGGGATCGGCCTCGGCTTCGTGTTCACCCCGCTGTCGGTCGCCGCCTTCTCGACCCTGTCGCGCACGCACCTGACGCAGGGCACCGCGATCTTCAGCCTGATGCGCAATATCGGCGGCAGCGTCGGCGTGTCGATCGTCGAGGCGCTGTTCGTCGAGAACACCCAGGTCATCCACTCCTCGCTGATCCAACATATCCGGCCGGACAACCCGCTTGCCCGCGCGCCCTATCTCGGCGCGCGGTACAGCCTTAGCGACGTGCACGGCGTCGCCGCGCTCAACGCCGAGGTCACCCGCCAGGCGCAGATGATCGCCTACATCAACGACTTCTATTTCATGGGGATCATGATCCTCTTGACCCTGCCCCTCATCCTGCTGCTGCGCCGGCCGCGCGCGGCGGCAAAGGGACCCGCCGTGGCGCTGGATTAGCAGCGCTTCACCCCCACCCGTACCCTCCCCCATCGGGGGAGGGCTCTTTAGCAGGCCTTCTGCTGGAAATTCCTCCCCCTTCATGGGGGAGGTGGCCCGAAGAGCCCGGAGGGGGTGACGGCGGAGGCTATAGGCAGCCCCGCAAACTCCGCGTTTGCCCCCGGCGCGCCTCTTGCACAGGATGGCGCATGCGGACAGCCGCCGACACTCCGGCCGGGCCACGCGTCAATCGCGGCGCGATCACCGCGTCGATCACGCTCGCCACCTTCATGCAGGGCGTCGACACGACGATCGCCAATGTCGCGCTGCCGCATATGCAGGGCAGTTTCTCCTGCTCGCAGGACCAGATCGCCTGGGCGGTCACCTCCTACATCGTTGCCGCGGCGATCACCACGCCGCTCACCGGCTGGCTCGCCGGGCGGCTCGGCATCAAGCGCGTCTTTCTGGTTTCGGTGATCGGCTTCACCATCGCCTCGGCGCTGTGCGGCGCGGCGGCGAGCCTCTTCCAGATCGTCGCCTACCGTCTGCTGCAGGGCGTGTGCGGCGCGGCCCTGGTGCCGCTGTCGCAGGCCACGCTGCTGCACATCAACCCGCCCGAGCGCCACGCCAAGGCGATGGCGGTGTGGGGCATGGGGGTGATCCTGGGGCCGATCATCGGCCCCGCGCTTGGCGGCTGGCTGACCGACGACTACAGCTGGCGCTGGGTGTTCTACATCAACCTGCCGGCGGGCATTCTCGCCGCGGTCGGCATCGCGATCTTCATCCACGACAATCGGCCGGCGCAGAAAGAGGGCTTCGACTGGTTCGGCTTTACGACCTTGAGCTTCGCCATCGGCGCGCTGCAAATGCTGCTCGACCGCGGCGAGCTCAAGGATTGGTTCGGCTCGATGGAGATCTGCGTCGAGGCGATCATCGCCGCGCTCGCCCTCTATCTTTTCATCGTCCACACCGCGACCGCGGGCGAGCGCTCGTTTCTCAACCGCGCGCTGCTCCGCGATTCGAACTGCGTCGCCGGCACGCTGTTGATGTTCCTTATCGGCATCCCGCTCTACGGCACGATGACGCTGCTGCCGACGATGATGCAGTCGCTGATGAACTATCCGGTCATCACCGCCGGATTCATCACCGCGCCGCGCGGTGTCGGCACGATGCTCGGGATGATCGTCGTGACCCGGCTCGTCGGCCGGATCGACGTCCGGCTCATCATTTTCATCGGCATGGCGATCAGCGCGCTGTCTTTATGGCAGATGACCGGCTTCTCGCTGCAGATGGGCATGGGGCCGTTGATCACCACCGGCCTGTTGCAGGGGTTCGGGCTGGGCTTCGTGTTCACCCAGCTCAGCGTGGCGACGTTCTCGACCCTGCCGCGCAGTGTGCTGACCCAGGGCAGCGCGATGTTCAGCCTGATGCGCAATATCGGCGGCAGTGTCGGCATTTCGATCGTCGAGGCGCTGCTCGTCCAGAACACGCAGATCGTGCACGCGACGCTCTCAGAGCACGTTCGCCCCGACAACCCGCTCGCCCGGGCGCCGTATCTCGCCGCGCCTTACAGCCTCACCAATGTCAACGGCATCGCGGCGTTGAACCGCGAGGTCACCCGCCAAGCCCAGATGATCGCCTATATCGACGATTTCCACCTGATGGTCATCATCATGCTGGTGGCCTCGCCGTTCCTGCTGCTGCTCCGCCGCCCGCGCCGCGCCGCCGACGGCCCCGCGGTGGCGATGGATTAGCCGCTCGCGCCGCGCCTACGATACCGCGCGGAACAGAACCGCCCAGATAAGCAGGGCGAGGAACGCCGCGAACCCGATCATCGCCAGCACGATCAGCCAATACGCCGCCGGCGCGCTCCGGCGGTCGACCGAGACCGCCTGCAGCTCGCCGTAACCAAACCAGCCCAGCGGGTTGAGCGGCACCGCGCCGCCGATCAGCGCCGCCGGTATCCGCGGCACCACGACGACCTCCCCGATGATGAGAATGGCGAGAAATATCCAGCTCTGCATGGCGGGTCTCCATCACGACCAACGCCTTAGAAATAGGCCCGCTAATCGGGCGTGCAGCCGGAATCGTGGTTAACGCGCTTCCTCGGCGTGGCGGCGGCGCTGCGCGGCGTGGAACTGGCGCTCGTTGGCGATGAACTTGGCGCGCTGGTCCGGGGTCAGCGTCGCCAGCAGCGACAGGGTCGCCGCCACCGCCTGCTGCTGGAAGCCGCGGCGCTGGTTGCTGGCGTCATCGAGCAGTTGCAGCACGCGCGTTTGATTGGCGTCGGGTTTGGCGAGTTCGGCCCAGGCGGCGTCCATCAACGGTTCGATCGTGTGCCGCATCTGCTCGCCTCGCGTGCTCATGTCGGCGATGTAGCGATCGAAAGCGGCGCGCTGATCGGTCGTCAGGTCGAGCGTGTCCTCGAGCCGGTGGAACCGTTCGGTGAAAGTCGGCGGCGCCGGCGGCGGATGCAGCCGGCTCCACAGCGCGCCGGCGATGACGCAGACGTTGAGCGCCACGGAAATCGCGAGGATCGCGACCAGCAACCGCCGCCGCGGCAGGCCGCGCCGCTGACTCATTCCGGCGGTGGTGACGCTCATATCTGCGAATTCTCGGTGAAGTCGCGCAGGATCAGC
>JASHUW010000675.1 GCA_030039815.1 Alphaproteobacteria bacterium | reverse complement strand
TGACGATGTTCCGGGACCGGACGCCGCGCTCGACCATGGAAGATCGCCGGGGCAGCGCCGCGCGGCTGGCGCCCTACCGCGACGGCGCCCTGACCGCCACCAAGTTCGCGGGGAAGGGGCACTGGGAAAAGCATATCGCCGACGAGTTGATCCACGTCCTCGACGGCGCGGCGATGCTGGACATCGCGGGCGAGGGCGGGCCGCGATCATTGGCGCTTCACGCGGGAACGATGACGGTCATCCCGCAGGGCACGTGGCACCGGTTCCGCTCGGCGGAGGGGGTGACGCTGATGACCGCGACACCGTTTCCGAGCGAGACGATCGAGGACGATGTCGACGATCCTTTGACGACTGCCAGAACCTAAGTTCCCGTCCCGGTCATCGGACCGGTAAACGCTGAAGGTGCGGCTCCCGCGCCAGTCCTGTTAGGGCCCGGCCCGTAATAGCGCTTCAGCCAACGCGCTGTTCCGTCTTCGCCAGGAAAGAGCATGCGCTCATTGATCTGGTCCTGATCCAGCTTATCGCGGATTTCCCATTTCAGCTCTTTGCGAACAATGACGCGCTTGAATGCTGCCGGATGAGCATTCAGAAACGTCTCAAGGTTTAGTTCAGCACCCGGCATGAGGGAAAGCATCGCCGCCTGATTGACGATGCGACCATCCCAAGATGGCGGTTCGAAAAACAACAAAAAATCGCCCTGCTCGCCTAAATCATCCAGATCTTGTAAATTCGCTATATTCGGCAACATATCCACAGAAAACACAAATGCTCTATGGTTGTTTAAAACATTATTTAAAGAAATAGGCAATAACTGTCTCATCAAGGTAACGTCGACCGCCCATATTACTCCGTCTTCATTGTAATGACTTTCGTCACCCACCGCGAAATGCAATGCGACCTTTGGCGCCGTTGTCCAGTCCAAAACGCGCGTCGGCAGGCCATGATGTTGAGCAAGCGCGAGTTTATAGAGGAGCGTCTGTGATGCCAGTTCGCGATCAACGGAATATTTCACAAAATTCCGCAGAAGTGGGCCTTCCACAGCCGCGTAAGATGTTCCGAGCCGCTGCAAGCTCGTGTGCAGGCGCCAGGCAGACACATCGACCCCACGATAGACGAAATCTGAACGATGGCGGCCATGGCGATCGACCGGAATTGCGTAGAGTTCAGCCATAAGCTCGTCGAACGATGTTGGCACCTTATCCGGCATGACCGCCTCACTGCCCAGTTTGTAAAAGGTCGACGCATGTTTAACCCGGTTCAATTCCCAACATGACGTCGCAATTCGCGTCGACCTGATCGAGAGCGATCCTATCACTTTGGCGATCGTCGTGTCGCCTGACACCATTATCAGGAGCAGATCACTATCATCACGTGCGTCTAATCAGATCGCGATGCGATAAGCCTTGACCGCGGTGTCGTGGAACAGCGCGGCGCGTTCGGCGACGGCGTAATCTTTCGAGAAGCGCTTGAACGCGTTGTAGAGGACGGGGTGCGAGAACGACACCTTGTCGACCGGGAAATTGCTTTCGAACATGCAGCGCGCGGGGCCGAACTGCTCGATGCAAGAGCTCATCAGCGGGGCGATCTGCGCGCTGAGTTCCTCGGAGCCGACCGGCTTGTCGCGCAGGTGCCAGTCGAAGCCGAAACGCGGCATGCCGTGGCCGCCCAGCTTCAGGAGCACGTTGGGACATGTCGCCAGCTCGGCCATGCCGGCCCGCCAGGCGGGCATCACCTCGTCGTCCTTGCCGGCGAAACGGCCGGTGCGGTTGAGCCCGCCGAGATGGTTCATGATGATGGTGAGCTCGGGCACGGCGCGGGCGAAGGCGACCATCTCGGGGAGCTGCGGCCAGCAGCAGATCGTGTCGAGCGTCAGGTTCATGCGCGCCAGCGCCTTGGCGCCGGCGCGGAATGCGGCGGTCGCGAGCACGCCCTCGACCTCGCGGCTCTCGACATGCGGGTCGCGATCCCAGGTGACGATGTGACGGACGCCCTTGAAGCGGTTGGGGCTGGCGGCCTGCAGCGCCTCCAGCACCGGCGCGACGCGGTCGCCGAGCTTCAAATCGGCGTGGCCGATGATCGTCGCGGCGGCGCGGCACTTGCCGTAGAGCCCGCTGGCGCTCGCCGCCGCGAGACCCTGCACGAACTCGACCTCGCCGACGGGCTTCATCTCATTGGGTCCGTCGGCGCGGTACATCGCGCGCGCCTCGATGAACACGGTGGAGCGCACGTTGTGGCCCTGGTCGATGTCGGCGATCAGCTCCGGTAGCAGGTAGCGCTGATAGGGGATGCGCGCCGTGCGGAAATCCCAGAAATGATGATGCGGGTCGCAGATCGGCAGGTCGGGCTCGAGGATGTCCTCCCGGGTCAGCGCCAGCCAGTCATTGCCGCCATAGGGCATGGGCGTTTCTCCCTCTATGCTGCTTCCGTGCCATTGCGCGGTTGGAGACGCGGCTGACGACCGATCAGGGCTGTGGCCGCCGCGCCGAGTTCGGGGCCGAGTCCCATCCCCTCGTGTCGAGATTGCGGCGGGAATAATTTCGATCGAACTGCCGATCAAAGTTCGTGTCGAAATTGCGGTCGAAGTTGCGGTCGAAGTTGCGGTCGAAACCGCGCGTGTCGTAACGGCGGTCGAAGTTGCGGTCTATCCCGCCAATGTCCCACCCCGCGGGCATGACGGCGCGTCTGTCCGGCGCCCGAGGCGGCACGCCAGCCGCGATGGCGGCGAACGAAAGCGTCATCCCCAAGAGCGCGGCCGCGATGACGAGCCCGCGACGTGTTCGCGGGTCATGAATGGCGGAGGGTCGATCCTTCATGTGCGTCACCTCCCTCACCCGGCTCGCCACCCTCTCCCGCAAGGCGGGAGGGGGTGTTTCAATGCCGCGTCGCGCGGCTACTCCGCCGCCCGCGCCATCTTGCCGGCGCCAAAGGCGGGCATCACCTCCTTGGCGAAGCGGTCGAGGTCTTCGAGCTGGACGTCGAGCGGGGTGCCGAGCGGGGTCGCGCAGATCACCCGGTCGAGACCGGGATAACGCGCCTCGACCGCCTTCAGCTGTTCGACGATGTCGGCCGGGGTGCCGGCGAGGAAGCCGCCCGCCCTGACCGCGTCCTCGATCGCCGGCAGCTTGACCGCGCCGGCCAGCGCCGGGTTGCGCATCGCCGCGATCTGCTCGTCGGTCAGCGCGCGCACCAGGCGCAATTCGCCGAACATCTTCATGTTCTCTTCGTAGTGCGGCGCGGCCTCGCGGATCGCCTGCTCGCGGCTCGCCGC
>JASHUW010000674.1 GCA_030039815.1 Alphaproteobacteria bacterium | reverse complement strand
ATCCCGGCAGGAGCGAAACGCGGAGCAGAAGATGCAGGCCTGGTACCATTGCGAGAACACCTACCCCTTCGTGCCGCAGAACGTGCTCGACGCGGCGGATTCGGTCCGCGCGAGCCTGCCCAACAAATATTGCGACCCCAAGGTCGCCGCGCAGCTCTTCGAGGAATGCCTCGACGAGCACCTTTATTGCGACGAACTCGGCATCAACATCGTTTCGATCGAGCACCACTCGGGCATCAACAGCCTGTACGGCGCGTCGCCGATGATCCTCGGCATCGCCGCGCGCCAGACCAGGAATGTCCGCATCCTGTCCCTCGGCACGCTGATTTCGATCCGCACCGATCCGGTCCGCATCGCTGAGGAATACGCGACCGCCGATGTGATCTCGAAGGGCCGGCTCGAGATCGGCTTTGTCAAATCGGGCGACAGCGAGATGGTCTCGGGCAACGCCAACCCGGTCGGCTTTGTCGACCGCTTCTGGGAAGCGATCGACGTCATCAAGCTCGCGCTAACCTCGCATGACGGGCCCGTAAGCTGGGAAGGCAAACACTACACGCACCGTCACATCAATATCTGGCCGGGCCCCTATCAGCGGCCGCACCCGCAATTCTGGGCGGCGACTGGCGACCCCGCGACCTCGGCCGAGATCGGCCGGCGCGGCTACATCAACGCGCTGGTACTGCGCGGCCCGGAGGCATCGAAGCGCGCCTTCGACGCCTACAAGAACGCACGAGCACAGGCCGGGCTGCCGGCAGCCGGCACCGACAAATTCGCCTATGCCGTGCTGTGCGGCGTCGGCGACACCGACGAGGAGGGCCTCGCGGTCGGCTCGAAGACGCTGTGGTTTCTCAATACCAGCCTCAAGCAGGCGCCGCAGATGTCGAAATTCCTGCCGGGCCGCAACCCGCCGGAAATGGCGCCCAATATCTGGCGCACGACCGGCGTGCGCGGCCGCCCGGCGGACGGGCTCATCGGCATCAACGCCGAGACCGCAATCCAGCGTGGCATCCTCGTCGCCGGCAATCCCGACACCGTCGCCCGCCAGATAATGGAGATCTACGACAAGGTCGACGGCTTCGCGCACCTGATCTTTATCGGCCGTTCGGGTTTCCTGACCCATGACGAGGCCAAGAAGACGATCCGGCTGATGGCGGAGGAAGTGCTGCCGCGTCTGCCGGCGGCGACGATCACACCCGAGACCGTGCGCCAGGCCGCGGAATAACCGGCGGGATCACACCCAAGGCCGATCGTCGGCCTGATTGGGCGGATGATAGGCGATGTACTGAACCAGCCGCGGCCGCGTCCCGCGATTGGCCGATGCGCCGTGCGGCAGCGCGCCGTGCCAGATCACCATGTCCCCCGCAGTTCCAGCGATGCGCACCGCCTCCGCCGACAGGTCTTGGGCGCGCGGATCGGCGCCCTCGGGAAGGCTTGCCAACCAGGCTTCAAGCCGGCGGTGAAACCCAGGCACGCATTGGAACGCGCCCTGCTCGGCTGGCGTGTCGGTCAAGTAGAGGATGCCCTGGTAATAGCGCGGCAACGGCGGCGCGAGACTAGTGTCCCAGTGCAACCCCGGACCCGGGAACGCCCATAATGCGCATTCCGGCGGATTGAACCCGCCACGGTCGATCGTGACGTGCAAGTCGCCGCTTCCGTACAGCTGCGCAAAGGCATTGCGGATCCGCGGCGATCCCCGATTCCGGTCAAACGCCGGATGGTGCACCAAAGGCACCATCAGCCCTTCGCATTTTCCGCTGCCGTACCAGCTCTCCGGCAGGTCCGGGTCCATGCCCAGAAATTCCCAGATCGCCCGCGCCGCGGCACGACAATCCTCGAACCGCGCCGCGCCGCGCAGCACAACATAGCCATTTTCGTCCCAGCAGCGCAGATCGGCTTCGTCGAGCACCGGCGCGAAATCCGCACCTGATTCGGTCGGCGACGCGGCCTCGCCACGAGCGCGCGCGACCGCCGCGTTGACTTCGGCAATCCGAGCCCTGTCGATCGTTCCGCCGTTTCGCTCGATGACCCAGCGCTCAAACGCCGCGAAGTCCGGCTTTTCCGCAAGCAACACGGTCAATGTTTCATAGAGCCCGAGGCCGAGCCCGTAGATGGCCGCCTGATCGGCCGCCCAGTCGGTTCCAGTCGCGGGCTGCGTCGTGGCCGATGCGGCAGTGCGCCGCCACAGACGCCACAATTGCGGCACCCCCAGGATGCCCGCGACAGTGTCGGCTTCCGTCGCTCCCATGGCCGCGGCTGGTAGCATGCGGCTAAGCCAACCGGCAAGCGCGCCAAGCAAGGCCGGTTCCCGATACCTCCGATCGCCCCTACAATCGCCGACAACGATCGCCAATGGCCGCGGAGGACTGAAATGAACGACGCAACGCCCTGGGTCGACCCCGAGCTGATCGCCGCAGGAAAACTGCTTCAGGAGAAAGGCTTTGTCGTTCCCGACCGCACGGTCGCGCCGCTCAGCGAGGTGCGCGCAGCACAGGACCGGGTCGGTGCCTTTCTCGGCCTCGACTCGGTGCCGCTGCAAAGCGAGCGCGACGTGATGTTGCCCGGCCCGCATGGCGATGTGCCATGCCGGTTCTATTACCCCGAGGGCGCGGTGCGGCCGCCATGTCTCATCTACCTGCATGGCGGCGGGTTCATGCAGGGCAGCCTCAACAGCTGGGACCATTTCCTGCGCGACCTGGTGCGGCAGAGCGGCATCGCGGTGATGTCGGTCGATTACCGGCTGTCGCCCGAATACAAGTTTCCCGTCGCCTTTGACGAGACCGTGGCGATGGTTCGGCTGATGGCGCGCCGGGGCGGCGAACAAGGTATCGATCCGAAACGGCTGGCAGTCGGCGGCGACTCGGCCGGTGCCAATCTCGCGATTGCCGCCGCACTGGCGCTGCGCGACGCCGGCGAGAGATCGCTGAGCTTTCAGCTGCTGATCTACGGCGTCTATTCGACCGAGGTCGAAAGCCCGTCCTGGCAGCGTTTCGGGCGCGGCGCTGGGCTATCGCAGACGCAGTTCCGCTGGATACTCGAAACCTATCTCGACAACCCGGCGCAACAGCACGATTGGCGCGTGGCGCCGATCCTCGCCGACCTGAGGAACCTGCCGCCGGCGCACCTCATCGTCGGCAGCCTCGACCCGCTGCTCGACGACAGCAACCAGCTCGCAGCCAAGCTAAAGGAAGCCGGCGTGCCGGCGAACCTGACCATCTATCAGGGTATCAACCACGGCTTTATCCGCTACGGCCGTCTCATCCGTAACGCGCGCAATGCGGTGGCCGAGTGCGCGGCGGCGCTGAAGGGAGCATTCGCCTAACGAAAAAGCCCGCCTCCACGAGGGAGGCGGGCTTGTCCGAGCAAGGTGCTTACTCGGCCGCTGCAGCCGCTGCAGCGCCGGTCTGCACCGTGCGTGGCACGCGGATCCAGAACAGCGAGATCACCGCCGATACCAGAGCGCACACGGCCAGGGCGTAAAGCCCGCCGGCGAAGCTGCCGGTGATGTTCTTGGCCCAGCCGACCAGGGTCGGACCGAAGAACCCGCCAAGATTGCCGATCGAGTTGATCCAGGCGATACCGGCAGCAGCCGCGGTGCCGGTCAGCCACATCGAGGGGATCGACCAGAACGGTCCCTTGGTGCCGTAAAAGCCGATCGCGGCGATCGTCATCCCAACCAGCGCCCACCACGTACCGACCGTCATCCCCGCGATCACCAGGCCAGCGGTCGAAATCACGCAGGTCCAGAACAGGCTCCAACGCCGATCACCGAGTCGATCCGAAATCCGCCCGCACACAACCATGCTGACCGCGCCGCAGGCGTAGGGGATCATCGTGATCCAGCCGACCTCCATGTTGCTGACGCCGAGTTGCTTCACGATTTGCGGCAGGAACAGCAGCATCCCGAGGCTCGCCGTGACGATACCGAGATAGTTGATCGACAACAGAACCACCCGCGGATCCCAGAACGAGCGCCACAGGCCGACATTGTGCTCAGCCGCGACGCTGCGCTGCTCGTGAGCGATGTGGGCCGCGAGCCATTGCTGCTGCTCGGTCGTCAGCCATGTCGCTTTTTCGGGCTTGTCAGTCAGGTAGAAGAATACGACGACGCCGATCAGCACGGTCGGCACCGCCTCGAACAGGTACATGCACTGCCAGCCCTTGAGGCCCCACAAACCGTCAAGACCGAGGAGCGCGGTCGACACCGGCGCGCCGAGCGCGACGGCAATCGGCAGCGCCAGGGTAAAGCCGGAATTGATGCGCGCCCGATGGTGCTTCGGGAACCAGTAGGTGAAATAGAGGACGAAACCGGGGAAGAGGCCTGCCTCGGCAAGCCCCAAGAGGAAACGCACCGCCATGAAGCTGTAGGGCCCGGTGCAGAACGCGGTCGCGCCGGAAATCAGCCCCCAGGTCACCATGATGCGGGCGATCCACAGCCGCGCGCCGAGCTTTTCGAGAACGATATTGCTCGGCACCTCAACCAGCACATAGCCCCAGAAAAAGAAGCCCGCGGCCATGCCGTAATTCGCGGCGTCGAGGCCGAGGTCCTTGTTCATGGTCAACGCGGCGAAGCCGACATTGATACGGTCGAGATAGCAGAAGAAGTAGGTGAGCGCGGCAAACGGCAAGATGCGCAAATAGACTTTGCGCATCGTTGCTCTTTCGATCGCAGGTTCCATCGTGGCCCTCGGGAAGCATTGTAAGCTTAAAGTAAGCAAGCGACATTATCCCGAAGCCTCCCACTGCAGGTATGGGCAGCTAAGGCGGATGCCCATGCATTTAAGTCAATACTACTGATATAATCTCAAACCGCCTGCATCTCGCGAGCGGCAACCGCCGGGATACCCTACTC
>JASHUW010000673.1 GCA_030039815.1 Alphaproteobacteria bacterium | reverse complement strand
CCGAGCCCTCGACCAAGCCGGCCGATCAGGCTCTGCGGCCCGGCCGGCGGTTCCGCAGCGGGCGGCGGCGCGGGCGCGGGCTCCGGTTCGCGAGCGGGTTGCGGCGGTATCTCCACAACCGCGGCGACTTCGGCTTCGGACTGATCTTCGACCGTCGGCGTCGCGACATCCCCGTCAGTCGGCAGGAACTCCTCGACCGGCGGTACCTCGGCGACGGGTTCGGCAAAGCCGAGCAGCTGCGGCGTTGCGCCCGCCGGCCGCAGTGTCGGGGCCGGCGACTCGCCGCCGAGGCGGCGAAACACCGCGGACAGCGGCGTCGACGGCCGGCGGTCGTGGTCTTGCGGCGCGGCAGAGGTCGGGGGTGCGGCCACGTTTCGATCGAAACAAAAACGCGAGGCCGGCATCATAGCCCATCGACCTCGCGACACCAGGAACGATTCACCACCCGCTCAAGTTGGAGTGACACTCGGGCGGGCTTGATGCAACGCGAGTTGAACAGGCGCAGCCGGCGGCGGCTGACGTCAACAACAGGGCTTCAACAACAGGCTTCGATCAGGCTAAGGCTTCGTATCTTTGACCAACCGCTTAGCTTTGGTGTCGATGCGCAACAGATGTAGGAACTCGCGCAGACGTTTCCCTTCAAACTCCGCGGGTACGTCGAAGTCGCCCACCTCGACTCCTTGCTTCGCCTCTGCGCTGACGGTGGGGCCTGCGCCGGCACGGGCAACGGCAGTCAAGATGCGTCCATTGGTGTCGTAAGCTACATGAACTTTCATCTCTGCCTCCCTATGGCCCGACGTTAACGGTGTTCCAATCGAACCACACCGGGTTCGCCGAATTATTCCGGACCGTGAACCATAGTTGCGTCTCTTGGGACGTCGAAACCGCCCATTTTGCAAGTATTTGTACATTTCCAGTCGCGACGGTGTCCGGCCCCTCGCTTCCGGGATCAGTCACCACCCAAATGTCGTTATAACGTGCGTCGATCGGGCCATAATTATAGTTCCACGTTAGCCCTCCTCCCATCCACATCTCACCGTTATTATAGTTAACGTTAGCCATGTCAGCCTCCCTTCCGAGCTGGATTACCGCCGAATTGTCCCCGTTTTCCGGTAATTAAAACGGATATGATCTCGTTTTTGGATATAGGGCAAGAGCAAAACCCGCGTCATTTGCGCAAGATGCGGTCTAAGCGATCGCGGCTCTTGGCTGCATGAAAGCGCATCCCCGCCATCGCGTTCTCGCAGCCACTCTCGTTTCCCGGGCCAAGATTGGTAAACTTCGGAAGTCGCCTTTCAGCTATGAATGAGCCGCGAGTGTGAGGGTGCCCAGCGCAGTCTTGGGCGGGCTACGGCGAGGACCGTGGTCACCGAGACCCCCCCAGGCTGAAACGAATAGCGAGGAACCGCTATGGCGCGCCGTGGAGCAGCACGAGGAACCAACCTGATCTTGGCAATCGATCAGGGCACCACCAGCACGCGCGCGATCCTGTTCGATGGGTCGGGCGCGGTACGGCACATCGCCCGGCGCGACTTGCGGCAGATCTACCCGCGGCCGGGCTGGGTCGAGCACGACCCCGAGGAGATCTGGCAGGCGGTGGTCGCCACCTGCCGCGAAGCGATCGCCGCGGCGCAAGATCAGCCCCTCGCCGCGATCGGCATCACCAACCAGCGCGAGACGACCGTGCTGTGGGAGCGCGCCAGCGGCAAGCCGGTGCACAACGCCATCGTCTGGCAGGACCGCCGCACCGCGCCGATCTGCGAGCGATGGCGCGGCGAAGGTTTTTCGTCCGCGGTGTCCGAACGCACCGGTCTGGTCATCGATCCGTATTTCTCGGCGTCGAAAATAAGCTGGCTGCTCGACAGCGTGGCCGGCTTGCGCGAGCGCGCCACCGCCGGCGAGATCGCCTTCGGCACGATCGACAGCTTCCTCTTGTGGCGCCTCACCGGTGGCCGGCACCAAACCGACGTCACCAACGCCTCGCGCACGATGCTCTACGATTTGCACCGCCTTGCGTGGGACGAGGACTTGCGCGAGGGGTTCGGCATCCCGGCGTCGTTGCTTCCGGAGGTGCTGGACACCGGCGCCGATTACGGTAGCACCCTCCACGCTTTGTTCGGCGATGCGATCCCGATCGCCAGCATCGCCGGCGACCAGCAGGCGGCGCTGATCGGTCAGGCCTGTTTTCGCCCGGGCATGGTGAAGTCGACCTACGGCACCGGCGCCTTCGCGCTGCTGCACACCGGGGCGACGCCGGCGGCGTCCTCGCACCAGCTGCTGACGACGATCGCCTATCGGCTTGGCGGCGAGACCGCCTATGCGCTCGAAGGCAGCATCTTCATCGCCGGCGCGGCGGTGCAGTGGCTGCGCGACCGGCTCGGCATCATCGCGACGGCTGCCGAGACCCAGGAGCTCGCGGAAATCGCCGACCCGCGGCAGCGGATCTACTTCGTGCCGGGCTTCGCCGGGCTCGGCGCGCCTTATTGGGCGCCCGAAGCGCGCGGCGCGATCAGCGGCCTCACCGCGGAATGCGGCGTCGCCGAGCTGGCGCGGGCGACACTGGAAGCCGTCGGCTACCAGACCCGCGATCTGATCGCCGCGATGAGCGCCGACAGCGGGTTGGCCATCGACACGCTGCGCGTCGATGGCGGGATGGCCGCCAGCGCCTGGACGATGCAATTCCTCGCCGACATCCTGCCAGCGCGGGTCGAGCGCCCGGCTTCGATCGAGACCACGGCGTGGGGCGCCGCCTATGTCGCCGGGCTGCAGCGCGACCTCTGCCCGCCGCCCGACCAGATGGTGGCGGGCTGGCGGGCCGCGCGCAGCTTTCCCCCCGAGATGCTGGAAGACGAGCGCGAGGAACGCTATGCCGGCTGGAAGCGCGCCGTCGCCGCGGCCCTGACGGCCCAGAGGACGACGGTGTGAACCTGCTGCGCGACCTGCCGGACGCGCGGGCCGCCGAGATCATGGAGCGGATCGCCGGCAGCGGTGCAACGCGCATCGAGCGGATCGTCTCGCACGGTCAGGCGAGCCCCGAAGGCTTCTGGTACGACCAGGCGGAGGCGGAGTTCGTGCTGCTGCTCGAGGGCGCGGCGCGCCTGCTTTTTGCCGACGGCGAGGTGCTGGCGCTCGGACCCGGCGATTTTGTCGACATCGCCCCGCATCGCCGCCACCGCGTCGCGTGGACCGACCCCGACCGCCCGACGGTGTGGCTGGCGGTGTTCTACCGATAGGAGCGGACGATGCCCAACCAGCTTCCCGCCGCCGGCGAGGTGTTTCTCGACCACACCGCCTTCTTCGTGCCGGCGATGGACGCGGCGGCCGAGGCGCTGGAACGCTGCGGCTTTCGCCTCACGCCGTTCACCGTGCAGACCAATCGCGAGGGCGGCGAGAGCGTGCCGTCCGGCACCGGCAATCGCTGCGCGATGCTCAAGAACGGCTATCTCGAAGTGCTGACCGCGACGCCGAGTCCCCATGGCGACACCGCGCTCGCGGCGCAGCTCAAGGAACGCGTTGCCGACCATCCAGGGCTGCATCTCGCCGCCTTCACCAGCGCGGACGCCACCGCCGAGCATCGACGCCTCGGCAAAGCCGGGTTCCCGACGCTGCCGCTGGTCGACATGCGGCGTCCCGTGGGAGGCGACTTCGCACGTTTCACGATCGCCCGCGTCGCGCACGGCACGATGCCGGAAGGCCGTGCGCAATTCCTGACTCACCACACCGAGCAACTTGTATGGCAACCCGACATGCTCGATCACCCGAACGGCGCCGAGGCGCTGACAGCGCTGTGGATCGCCGCCGACGACCCCGCGGAACCGGCGGCGCGCTTCGCCCGCTTCACCGGCCGCCTGGCGCAGCGTGACGGCGACGTGGCGTCGGTCGCCCTCGACCGCGGCGCGCTTCACATCGCGACGCCGGCCTATCTGCGCGAGACATTCGGTCTAGCGCCGGCAGGCAAGCCGCCCTGCCTCGTCGCGGCGGAGATCGCCGTCACAAGCCTCGATGTCGTCACGGCCTTGCTCGACAAATCGGGGCTCGGATACCAGCGCACTGTCG
>JASHUW010000672.1 GCA_030039815.1 Alphaproteobacteria bacterium | reverse complement strand
CGTCCACGTCCGGCATGCGGGTGCGCGGGTTGAGCACGACATTCTCCAGGACCGTGCCGAAGCGGGTGATCGTCGCGTAGATCTCGGGCTCGGCCTTGGGCGACAGGTTGATGACCTTGGCGTAGCAGCCGCCCTCGAAATTGTAGATGCCGCGCGGGCTCCAGCCATGCTCGTCATCGCCGATCAGGGTGCGGCTGGCGTCAGCCGAGAGCGTCGTCTTGCCGGTGCCGGAGAGGCCAAAGAAGATCGCGCTGTCGCCGTTCGATCCGACATTGGCCGAGCAGTGCATCGGCAGCACGTCGCGCGTCGGCAGCACGAAATTGAGGTAGCCGAAAACGCATTTCTTGATCTCGCCGGCATATTCGGTGCCGCCGATCAGCACCACGCGCTCGGCGAAATTGACGAAGATGAAGGTCTCGGAGCGGATGCCGTCGAGCTCCGGGATCGAATGGAACTCGGGCGCGTGGAGGATCGTGAAGGCCGGCTGGAAGCCGTGCAGCTCGGCCGAGGGCGGACGGATGAACATGTTGCGCGCGAACAGGCTGTGCCACGCGCTCGGCGTCACGACGCGCACCGGCAGCCGGTATTCGGGGTCGGCGCCGGCGTAAAGGTCCTGCACGAAAAGCTCGTGCCCCTGCAGGTAGGCGAGCACGCGCTGATGCAGGCTCGAGAATTGCGCCGGGGTGATCTTCTGGTTGACGCTGCCCCAGTCCACCGTGTCGTGCGTGCCCGGTTCGTCGACGATGTATTTGTCGCGCGGGCTGCGGCCGGTGTGCTGGCCGGTGTTGACGACGAACGAGCCGCCGAGGCCGATCTCGCCTTCGCGCCGGCGCACAGCGTGCTCGTAGAGGAAGGGCATCTGCAGGTTCCAGTGCACCGGGCCGAGGTGCCGCATCCCCTGCGCCTCAAGGTCAAAGGACGGCTTCGGGCCCGTCACCGGGTTGTCCGTCTTATCCACGCGTTCCTCCTTCAAGGCCGGGGCCGCTTGCCGCGGGCCCGGTCGCGGCTAGATAGCAGAATTCTTCAGGCAAGCAAGCCCAACGCGACGCAACTTTCGGGCCAGCGCCGTAAATTCCTCACCCCGCCACCGTCGCTCGCGCCTTGGCGGCGAGCGTCACCAGCACCTGCCGCGCCGCGCCGGGTTCGAGCACCGGCCCAAGGGAATGACCTGCAAAGTCGAGGCGCGCGTGCGCAGTTTCGCAGCGCAAGTCGATGCCCTCGGGGTCGATGCCGGTGAGGCGCCACGCCCCTTCCGGGCGACGCAGGAGCCGGCTCGCGTAGAGCGCCAGGGCTTCTGCATGATCGGCGTTCATGTGCGCGACGATCTCGGGTTCCGCCTCGGCCAGGAGCCGCGCATCGCCGGCGAAGCGGAGCTCCTCGGCCTCGACCCAGGCGATGCGGCCAAAGCCCGCCACCAGATGACCGCGCCCGATCGCGACGCGATACAGGTGGAAATCGGCGAACCGGGCATATTGCTCGGCATCGGGATGGCGCGCGACAAAACGCGCGAGGCTACGTTGGTCGTCGCACCGCGACGCCTCGCCCAACAGGCTGAGGCGCGGCGCGGCGAGCGGATCAGCCTTCTCAGCAGGGCCGCCGCCATCGAACAGCAGAGAGACGCGGGGGTCGGCGGCGATGTTGCGGCTGTGCTGGGCAAGACCGGAAATCAGCAAAAGCGGGCTCGCATCCATGTCGCAGGCGACCGCGACGAGCGAGGCATAGGGCCGCATCGAAGCGCCGTCGGCGAGGCTCGTCGCCAACACCGCATGCGCCTGTGCGCGCATCAGGCGCCGGCACAATCGCGCTCGCTCAGCCGTTTCATCCATGAAATCCCCTTTTTGTTCGCCACCGAACAGCCATATTTGAAGGGAACAGATTACGCGCCGGTATCGTATCATTGAAGACCCGCGCGCCTCAGGCCCTTGGGGGGACATCCTTGGCGAACACGATCGCTCTTGTCGATGACGACCGGAACATCCTGACATCCGTGTCGATGGCACTCGAAGCCGAGGGCTTTGCGGTGCGTTGCTATGCCGACGGCGCCGAGGCGCTGAAGGGACTGGCCGGCCAGCCGGTCGATATCGCGGTGCTCGACATCAAGATGCCGCGCATGGACGGCATGGAGCTGCTGAAGCAGCTGCGCCGGCAAAAGAACGATGTCCCGGTCATCTTCCTGACCTCGAAGGACGACGAGGTCGACGAACTGATCGGGCTGTCCATGGGGGCCGACGACTATATCAAGAAGCCGTTCTCGCAGCGCCTGTTGATCGCCCGGGTGCAGGCTCTGCTGCGGCGCGGCGAGCTGGCGCGCGAGCAGGAACCCGCGCATGACGGCGAGCCGCCGATCGTGCGCGGCCAGCTGACCCTCGACCCCGGCCGGCATCTGTGCACCTGGCAGGGTGACCAGGTCGAGCTGACCGTCACCGAGTTTCTGATCCTGAAATCGTTGGCGCAGCGGCCGGGGCATGTCAAAAACCGCGACCAGCTGATGGATGCGGCGTATGGCGAACACATCTACGTCGATGACCGCACGATCGACAGCCACATCAAGCGGCTCCGCAAGAAGTTCAAGGCCGTCGACGGCGAGTTCGCCCAGATCGAAACGCTCTATGGCGTCGGTTATCGGTATCGCGAACACTGAGACGGCGGCGCCGGTCGCCGAGCCCGCGCCGGCAAACGTCGCGCCGGCGCGCCCATCCGGTCCGACCGCCGAAAACGCGGCGCTACCCCGTCGGCGGCGCTGGGCGTGGCCGCGCCTGTCGCCGCTCACCCGCCGGATCGTCGCGGTCAATGTGCTGCCGCTGCTGCTGCTCGCGGTTGGCTTTCTCTATCTCGGCAAGTTCGAGGCGAGCCTCATCGACCAGCAGGTCGAGGCGCTGCGCACCCAGGGAGAGATTTTCGCGGCGGCGCTCGGAGAGAGCGACGTGCTCGAATCGCCGGATTACGGCGAAGTCCTCCTCCCCGACCTGGCGCGGGAAACGATGCGCCGGCTGGTGGCGCCGACGCACACCCCGGCGCGGCTCTTCGATAGCCAGGGGAAGCTGATCGCGGACAGCAAGCTGTTGTTCGCGCCCGGCGACGCGATCGAGGTCACGGAACTCCCGCCGCCCGACAACAAGGGGTTCGTCACCCGCGCAGTCGATGCGACTTATGACTGGGTGGCGCGGCTGCTGCCGCAACGCCGCGCCTATCCGCCCTACCACGCCGGCCGCTCCGCCAGCGATTTCCCCGAGGTCGAGCGCGCGCTGCACGGCGAAACCGCGTCGGCGGTGCGGCGCGATCCAACCGACAAGATGCTGGTGATCAGCGTCGCGGTGCCGGTGCAGCGCTACAAGGAGGTGCTGGGCGCGGTGATGCTGTCGAGCGTCAACGGCGACATCGAGGCCGAGCTGCGCAACGTGCGCTTTGAGCTTTTGCGCATCTTCGGCGTGGCGCTGTGCGTCACGTTCCTGCTGTCGGTCTATCTGGCCACCACGATCGGCCGCCCGATTCACCAGCTCGCCGAAGCAGCCGAGCGCGCGCAGGGGCGCGGCGCCCGCATCGAAATCCCCGACCTGACGCAGCGTGGCGACGAAATCGGCGACCTGTCGCGCTCGCTGCGGCAGATGACGAACGCGCTGTGGCTGCGCATGAGCGCGATCGAGAGCTTCGCGTCCGATGTCGCGCACGAGATCAAAAACCCGCTCTCCTCGCTGCGCAGCGCGGTCGAGACCGCGGTGCGCATCGACGATCCCGTCAAGCAGCAGCGCCTCCTGGCGATCATCCTCGACGATATCGAGCGCCTGTCGCGGCTCATCACCGACATCTCGGACGCCTCGCGCATCGACGCGGAGTTGAGCCGCGACGTCATGGAGCCGATCGACCTCGCGGCGATGCTGCGCGCGCTCGTCGACATCCACGAGACGACCCGCCCGCAGGGCGCCGCGCATGTCGCGCTGACCCTCCCCGAGCGGCACCGCGGACTGATCGTGCAGGGCATCGAAAGCCGGCTGTCGCAGGTGTTCCTCAACCTCATCAGCAACGCGGTATCCTTCAGCCCGCCGGGCGCAGACATCAGGGTCGGGGTGCGCGAAGACGGCCGCGCGGTGCTGGTGACGGTCGAGGATGACGGCCCCGGCATCCCGCCGGAGAAGCTGACGACGATCTTCGACCGCTTCTATACCGAGCGCCCGGCGGCGGAGAAATTCGGCACCCACTCGGGGCTCGGCCTGTCGATCTCGAAGCAGATCGTCGAGGCGCATCGCGGCCGCATCTGGGCCGAGAACCGGTATGACGCCGCGGGCGCGGTGCGCGGCGCGCGCTTCCTGATCCGGCTGCCGCAGGCGTGAGCGACGACGGCGCCATCGTCCATGCGACCGCGGTGGCGATCGACGGGCGGGCGGTGCTGTTGCGCGGACCGTCGGGCGGTGGCAAGTCCGATCTCGCGCTGCGACTAATCGACGCCGGGGCGCGGCTGGTTTCCGACGATTACAGCCAGTTGCGGCGCGAAAACGACGCCATCGTGGTGCGCGCGCCAGAACCGATATCGGGACTCCTCGAGGTGCGCGGCGTAGGGATTCTCCCAGTCGCGGCGGTGGCCGAGGCGCCGCTCGCGCTGATCGCCGACTTGGTTGCACCGCAACATGTGGAACGCCTGCCAGAGCCGCGCAGCGAAACGATTTTCGGGCTTTCCGTACCGGTGGTTGAGATCGCGCCGTTCGAGGCATCGGCGCCGGCCAAGCTGCGCATCGCGCTCGCCGCCCTGACCGGCGGCGGAACAGGCCCAATAACAACGGACTGACCGAGCCGCCGGCCGGCGCCCGCCGCAGGCGACCGGACATGGCGGCATGACTGCCATTGCATCAAGCTTGATGACGAAGCCGCCGGACAGCGTTATATGGGCGACTTGTCCCCACCCGCGGGCCGTCGTGGCCTTGAGCGGCATGTGGATCGAACACCGCGTGGTCTCTACCCCTCAAGCGACCGCCCAGAGTGTGATCGACAAACCCCTGACGCGACCCTAACGAATGTCGAGCCCCTGTAGCCGGGAACTCGCGCCCTCTTCCCTCCTCCACCGACCGACGGCCGCGCCGCGCCGCCGTGCCGATTTGAGGCATTGCCGGTGATCGGCATCGTCCTCGTCACGCACGGCCGACTGGCGGCCGAATTCGTCGCCGCGCTGGAGCACGTCGTCGGCCCGCAGAAGCAGATCGCCTCGGTCTGCATCGGCCCCGAAGACGACATGGAACAGCGCCGCCAGGAAATCCTCCACTCGATCGACCAGGTCGATACCGGGGAGGGCGCGGTGCTGTTGACCGACATGTTCGGCGGAACCCCGTCGAACCTGGCGATCTCGGTGATGGACCGTGCCAAGATCGAGGTCATCGCCGGCATCAACCTGCCGATGCTGATCAAGCTCGCGAGCCTGCGCCAGACCGAGACCCTCGGCCGGGCGGTGGTCGGCGCGCAGGAGGCGGGGCGCAAGTACATCAACGTCGCTTCGCAGCTTCTGGCAGACGCCCAACGATGAGCGACGATCTGCCCGGCAACTTGACGGAAGCCGAGGCAGAAGCGGCTGCAACCGCGCGACGCGTGGTCACGATCTGCAACCAGAAGGGCCTGCACGCGCGCGCCGCGGCGCGGTTCGTCAAGGCCGCGCACGAGTTCGACGCCGAGATCTG
>JASHUW010000671.1 GCA_030039815.1 Alphaproteobacteria bacterium | reverse complement strand
GCGACGAACTCGCGGTCGCGCACCGCGAGCGACACGTCCTCGAGCGCCACGACCGGCCGGCCGCGCGCCGGGTTGTAGCCGTGGCTCACCCGGTCGATCGCGATGTTGCTGGCGCCGGCGGCGGCGTTGCTATTGGCCATGGAGGCTATTTGCCATGCGGGCTATTTGCCGTCGAGGCGCTGCTTCGCTTCCTGGATCAGCGACAGATCGACGTATTCCGGGCTGATCTGCACCGGCTTCGGCAGGACACCGAGCTTCACGTCCTCGTCGATCTCCTTCTGCACCAGCGCGATGTTCGGCATGGCGTCGGGCGAATGATAGAAATCCTTTGTGGTGAAGACGTAGTCGAGCCGTTCCGGCGGCAGCTTGGTCACGTCGGCGCAGATCTGCACCGCCTCCTTGTGGTTGGCCGGATCGAGGAACCAGCGGATGGCGCGGATGTAATCCTCGAAGAAATCGACGTAGGCGGCGCGGTTCTGGGCGATGGTGCTGGCGCGCATCGCCCACATGACGCCCTGCGTCGGCCCCACGGCGTCGCGCGCGGTGAACAGCACCTTGTATTTCGGGTTGCCGATGATGCCCTCGGCGAATTGCGGCAGCACGCCGATCATGTCGAGCTTCCCGCCTTCCAACATCGCCGGCATGTTGGAGAAGCTGGTCTCGACCGTGGTGAAGTCGGCATCTTTGATCCCGTGCTTCCTGAACATCGCGCGCATTGCGGCGTCGCTCGCCGAGCCGATCGTGTTGGTGGCGATGCGCTTGCCCTTGACGTCGTCGATCGTCTTGATCGGGCCGTCGGCCAGCACGACAAACTGCTCGGTATAATAGTCGCCGCCGCCATCCGACAGCACGTCGGCGACGACGCGCTCGTCGAGATGCGCGTTGGTGATCGCCAGCGCAAGCGCGCTCGGCGCCTGGCTGGCAATGTCGAGATCGCCGATCGCCTGCGCCTGGATTTGCGGCGTTGTGCCGTTGAAGTGAATCGGCTGCATCACGTAGCTCTTGCCCAAATGCGGGAAGAGCTCGGGATGCTTCTTACTCAACGCATCGACGACCGGCGCCATGTGGCCCGGCGTCTGCACCCAGCCGATGCGGATCGTCAGCGGGTCGGCGCCGGCGCTGCCCGCCGACAAAAATGCCGCGAACAGCGCTGTCGCGGCGATGGCCATCAAACGTCTCACCCGCTTCTCCACCCGACATCGTTGTCCGCCGGTAGCCCGGCGCGGCCACTCTAACAGAGCGACGAACGACGGCCGAGCGGGTACAATGCCGCGGCGAACCAGCGAGGAAACGCAATGGCCCTGAAACGCATGGTGCTCGAACTGGGCATGGGCACCGATATTCGCGGCGCGGATTACACCAAGGCGGCGGTGCGGGCGCTGCGCGACGCGCTGTGGCACAATTCCTTGAGCATCGCCGATGCGGTCGGGCTGCCGGTCGACTCGATGCAGGTCGAGGTCAGGATCGGCGTGCCGCATCCCGAGAAGGTCGACAAGGCGGCGGTGCTGGCGATCCTGCCGCACGGCACCGGCACGGTGACGGTGGTCGAGGGCGGGCTCGAAATCGCCAACGACGCGGGCACCAACTCGACCGTGCTGGCGCATGCCTGCGCCATCGTGCGGCTCGATATCTGAGGAGGCGGCGATGGCGAAGACCACTGGGGCGGCGAAACGCATCATCCTCGAAATGGGCTCGGGCAACGACCTCCACGGCGGCGACTACACCAAGGCGGCGATCCGCGCGGTGCAGGACGCGCTGCATCATTCGTCGCTGACCTTCCTGCGCTCGTTCGGGCTCGATTCAAGGCAGATGCAGGTCGAGGTCACGATCGGCGCGCAACACCCCGAAAAGGTCGACGCCGCCGCGGTCAAGGCAACGCTGCCGCACGGCCAGGTCAGCGTGACGGTCGTCAAGGGCGGGCTCGACATCCCGAGCGACGATGGCCACGACACCGCGGTCGTCGCCAGCGCCGCGGTCGCGGTGCGCATGCCTCTGCCGCAGGTGGGTTAGCTGCAAGGGCGATCCCGCGTCCTTCGCGGCTCCCGCCGGGACGAGCCCGGCGGTCGCACCTCAGCATGAGGACGGTCTGGGGATGGCATTAAAGACGTTCCTCATCCTGAGGCGCACCGGCGAAAGCCGGGGCCTCGAACGACGCTGGATGCCTCATCCGGCTTGTGTGCCGCGACGACCGGGCTAAGATCGCCGCCGATCAACTCCCCCAACCCCAACGAGGAGCATCCCATGGCAGTCACGTTGTATAGCGGCTTCGTGCCGGTTTGCGTGCAGCTCTTGACCGGCCTCAAGACCGTGCTGAAGAAAGGCGAGGAGCACGCCGCCGCGCAGAAATGGGACACCGCCACGGTGCTGAACCTGCGGTTCTTCCCCGACATGTTCCCGCTCGAGCGGCAGGTGCGGCAGATCTGCAATCATGCGCTTGGCGCCGCCCGCGTCGCCGGCGTCGCGCTGCCGTCGCTGCCCGACCAGGACAACAGCTTCGCCGAGATCCAGGCCCGCATCGACAAGGTCATCGACTGCCTGAAGGGCCTGTCGCCGAGCCAGATCGACGGCAAGGACGACGCCAAGGTCACGGTGACCATCGGCGGCCAGCCGCAGGAGCTCTCGGGCCAGAACTACCTCTACCATTTCGCGATGCTGCAGGTGCAGTTCCACTGCACGACGGCCTACGACATCCTGCGCAGCGTCGGCGTTCCCATCGGCAAGCGCGACTATCTCGGCCCGCGGCCGACGTAAGTACTGAGGTGTTCCTTTTCCCCTCCCGGACTTGATCCGGGGGTCTGCGAATAGCTCCAGCTTGTTCGTGGATGGCCGGGCCAAGCCCGGCCATGACGATTCTCGGGTATGAGAGACGGTAGCTTCGAAGCATTCCCGTATCTATATTTGCCGGGGAAAAGGATACCCGCGATGCCGGATGAGGTCATCACGCTCGAATTTCTCGCTCAACCGCAGCGCCAGATCATCGACGAGCTTGCGGCGATGCGCGCGCAGTTCGGCGTCATGCAAGACGACATCCGCGTGCTGACGGCGATGGCGATACGCCAGGACAACAGCAACAAGTCGATCCTCGATCTGATACAGCGTCACGGTCAGCGTATCCGAGAGCTGGAACGGACTCCCTAGCACCTACCCCCGCCCGATATAGGGCATTTTTGTCGCCATCACCGTCATGAAC
Organism: Alphaproteobacteria bacterium; assembly: GCA_030039815.1. Classification (GTDB taxonomy): domain Bacteria; phylum Pseudomonadota; class Alphaproteobacteria; order ATCC43930; family CGMCC-115725; genus DATARH01. The sequence goes on along the minus strand of JASHUW010000671.1, from coordinate 98 downwards.
TGGACGTTCGCCTCCAGCGGCAGGCTCGCCATATAGCGGACGCCGTTGGCGACATGGCGCACGTCGATGCGCGCCTCGGCCTCGACCTTGCCCGAGGC
>JASHUW010000670.1 GCA_030039815.1 Alphaproteobacteria bacterium | reverse complement strand
GGGCGCAGCCCATCGCCACCCCGGCGAACCCGGCGGCATAGAGCGACAGGCTGGAAAAGCAATAGAGCAGCCCCGGCTCGCGCCGCTTATCGGGCGAATTGCGCGCGATCGACTGCAGCGCATGCGCCTCCGGCACGAACAGATCCTTGACCGCGTACTGGTCGCTGCCGGTGCCGCGCAGCCCGATCGTGTGCCAGATATCGGTAAACCTGGTCTTCGATTTGGGGAACACCAGCGTGCGCACCGCGGGTGTGCCGTCCGGTTCGAGCCGCGGCTGCCCATTCGCTTCGACGACAGGCACGTGGCAGCCGAGCCAGCTCGCGTGGTGGCTGCCGCTGGCGAAGGCCCATTGCGCGGTGACGTTGTAGCCGCCGGCGACCAGCCGCGCCTCGCCGGGTCCCGGGCCCCAGGCGAGGATGCCGCGGGAAGGCCCGAAGATCTCCTGCGCCGTCTCGGCCGAGAAATAGGCCGCGGTCATCGAGCAGCCCGAATTCTGGTTGAGGCACCAGGCGGCGCTGGCGTCGATCTCGGCGATCGCCTCGATGATCGGCACATAATCCGCCGGCAGCAATTCGGCGCCGCCCAGCGAGCGCGGCAGCAGCAGGCGGAAGAAGCCGCCCTCAACCAATTTGTCGACGATCGCGGCGGGCAATTCGCGGCGCTCGTCGATCACCGCGGCCGCGGCCCGGAGCGCCGGCGCCAGCGCCTTCACCCGCGCGAGATAATCGGCCGCAGTGAGCCCGGTTTTCTGGTGTTCCTCCGCCGCGTCCTTGGGTAGCGTCGCCGCCATTTTCGCGTTCCTCTCCGGTCGGTTCTGCGCCGTGGGCCGGGATCGGCACTCCACAGGAGAACCCCTCGGCCTGTCAAGGCAGAGGCGGCGCGAGTTAACCGCGTGGAAAGCATAACCGGCTTAGGCTTCGGACGATGGCCCAGCAAGCCGCCGACCCCGCCACACATTGGCTCAACGCCGAACGCATCCGCGTCTACTCGCTGCTGATCGTCGCGATCGTCGGCGCGGTGGCCGTGTGGTGGATCGCGCGCTCGCTGCCCAGCCTCGTCGACCCGCACGGCAAGCCGGTCGGCTACGACTTCATCACCTTCTGGAGCGCCGCGCGGCTGGCGGTCGACGGCGACCCCGCCGCCGTGTTCGACCCGAGCGCCATTTCCGCCGTGCAGCACCTCGCCGTGCCGGCGAGCGATGCGTTGTTCCTGTGGCACTACCCGCCAAGCTTTCTGCTGCTGGTGCTGCCGCTGGGGCTCTTGAGCTACCCGGCGGCGCTGGTCGCGTTCAGCGCCGCGACGGCGGCGCTATGGGCCGCCCTGGCGCGGGCCCTGTTCCGTGACCCGCGCGCCTGGCTGGTCGCCGCCGCGACCCCGGCGGGGCTGGTCAATTTCGTCGACGGGCAGAACGGTTTCCTGACCGCCGGGCTCGCCGGGTTCGCGCTGTTGCAGCTCGAACGCCGGCCGCGCCTTGCCGGCGTGCTGATCGGGCTGTTGGCGATCAAACCCCATCTCGGCGTGATGTTCCCGATTGCCTTTATCGCCGGCCGGCGCTGGCAGGCGCTCGTCTCGGCGGCGGTGACCGCGATCGTCTTCACGATCGCCGGGGTCGCGCTCTTCGGCCTGCCGACGACTCTTGCGTTTCTACGCGACCTGCCGAGCCTGCGCGACATCGTCGACCGCGCCGGGCTGCCCTGGGGGCAGATGCCGAGCCCCTATGTGCTGATGCTGTCGCTGCACGCCCCCGCCGTACTGGCCGCTTTGATCCAGGCGGCGGCAGCGCTTGCCGCGGCGGTCTGCGTGTGGCGTGCCTGGCGTCGCGACGAGGTGCCCTTCGAGGCGCGGGCAGCGGTGCTGCTGACCGGCTCGCTGCTCGTGTCGCCCTATCTCTTCACCTACGACTGGACGTGGCTTGCGGTCGCGCTGGCCTTCCTCGCGATCCTCGGGCTGCGCGAAGGCTTTGGCCGCTTCGAGCGCGATGCGCTGTTCGCCGCCTGGCTCTCGCCCCTGGCGCTGATGCCGCTGTACTGGCTCACCGGCATGCAACTCGGCTGCGCCGTGCTCGTCATGGTGCTGGCTATCGCGATGCGGCGAGCCGGTGCACGTAGAGACGTGACCGTGCTTCTTACTGCTCCGCCGTCTTTTTCTCGTCCTCGATAGCCCTGCCGTAGCGCAAATCCCCGGCGAGCGTGGCGCCGCAAATCAGCGGCCGCGCGGGCATCCCAAGCTCCCATTCCTCGGTGACCTCGCCGAGCCGGCCGCACCTCTGACCGGGATGCGCGCTGATCGCATAGACCCCAAAGAATAGGATCGCGCCGATCGCCATGCCCAGCAGCGGCACTTTCAGCGTCGGCCAATGTCGCCGCAGATAGTCTTGCGCCCTCCACACCGATGAGGCCTCCAGCAAGTCGTCAACGATGTCCAGCCAAGCGTTAACGGATCGTTAACGATCACGACCGGCAATCTGTTCAACTTGGTTCTCGGGCAAAAGTTTCACCGTGGCACTGGCGCTTCGCGTAAACTTGCGAGCAATGCCGATCCGCCAATTGCCGCCGGTTCTCGTCAACCGCATCGCCGCGGGCGAGGTGATCGAGCGCCCGGCCGCCGCCGTCAAGGAACTCGTCGAAAACGCCATCGACGCCGGCGCCGACCGGATCGACGTTACGCTTCACGACGGCGGACAAACCCTTATCGCGATTGCCGATAATGGCTGCGGCATGACGCCCGACGAGTTGTCGCTCGCGGTCGAGCGACACTGCACCTCGAAGCTGCCGGACGACAATCTGTCGGAAATCGCCGCGCTCGGCTTCCGCGGCGAGGCGCTGCCGTCGATCGGGGCAGTCAGCCGCTTGCGCATCGTGTCGCGACCACCGGGCGCCGATTCGGCCTGGGAGATTCGGGTCGAGGGCGGCGACAAGCATACGCCGGCTCCGGCGGCGCATCCGCCGGGCACGCGCGTCGAGGTGCGCGACCTGTTTTTCGCGACGCCGGCGCGGCTCAAATTCATGAAGACGCCGCGCAGCGAGCGCGACCAGGCGGTCGATGCCGTGAAGCGGCTGGCGATGGCCTACCCGGCGATCGCCTTCACGGTGATCGGCGACGACGAGCGCGTGCTGCTGCGCCTCGCGGCCGAGACCGCAAAGGACCTTGGCGTCATCACCGGCGACGATCCCCGTCGGCAGCGGCTCGCCGCGCTGCTGGGGCGCGAGTTCGCCGAGAACTCGATCCCGGTCGAGGCCGAGCGCGGCGGTTTCCGGCTCACCGGCCTGATCGGCCTGCCGACCCTCAACCGCGGCCTGCCCCGCGACCAGTACCTTGTGGTCAACGGCCGGCCGGTGCGCGACCGCCTGCTCGTCGGCGCGGTGCGCGCCGCCTATCAGGATGTGCTGGCGCGCGACCGCCACCCGGTGGTCGCGCTGTTCGTCGACGGGCCGCCGGCCGAGATCGAC
>JASHUW010000669.1 GCA_030039815.1 Alphaproteobacteria bacterium | reverse complement strand
CCGCACCCGCACCCGGGTCCGCCGGTTCATCGCGTGCTGCATCATCGGCACGAAGATGAGCTGCGGCAGGAAGAAGAAGATCGCCACCGCGGCCATCCGCCGATCGACATGGATCATGTAGGCCAGCACCGAGCCGAGAATGCCGGCCTGGAGCAAGGGCTCGGATACGCTGCCGCCGACAAACGATCCGACCGGCTCGACCTCGGAAACGATCATCGACGCCTGGATTCCTTCGGCCTCCAGGGCGGCGGGCGAGGCCGGATTGTGGCTGGCCAGCGAGTGAACCCGCCGCCGCAACTCGCGCACGCAGCTTTCGCCGACCCAGTTGCGATAGATGTTGAGCACCAGCTTGGTGCCGCCTTGCAGCAGCACCGCCGCGAGATAGAGGCCGCAGAGCAGCGCGACGAACGAATAGCTGCGGTTCTTGACCACATCGTTGATCAGCCGACGCTGCAATTCCAGCGGCACGACTTCGAGCAGCGACACGCAGATCGTCAGGAACACCAGCGGCAGCTGATGCCGCCCGCTTTGCTGCCAGACATAGCGGTAGATGTTGGAGGGCAGGGTGACGGTCACGTGCGGTCGCTCCCGAAATTCCCCGAATGGTTGCCGTAGATGGTAGCGCCCGGCCACGCCGATGACAAACCCGTCCGGGCGTTGGTGCGCCTTAGTTTGAACATTCGAACTTCGGCTTGGCGTGGGATGCCGCGGTTGGCCGATGCACGACAACGTGCGGCTCCGAGCATGCGCCCGAGCGAGTTCGGCGGGCGAGTTGTTGATATATTGCCGAATTGTCAGTGAGGTAAATTCGACAAAGACCTAAACATGCGAGCGGGCTGCGTTCCAGGATGAGGAGTGTCTCGTTTCGGCTGCTTGGCACCTTCGAGCTGGCCATCGGGGGGACCAGTATCCCGATCTCGTCGCGACGGGGTCGGGCGCTGCTAGCCTATCTTGTTCTTCAGCCGACGTGCGCGGAATCGCGTGAGCACTTGGCAACCCTGCTGTGGGGAGATCGACAAGATCGGTACGCGCGGCAAAGCCTGCGGCAGTGTCTGCTGTCGCTGCACAAGGAGCTCGGGCCGCTCAACGCAAACCTGCTCAAGGTCGGGATCGATACGGTAGCCCTCGATACCGAGAGCATCGTCGCCGATGTCCTGCGATTGTCCGATCTCATTGAATCGGGCGAACCGACGGATTTGAGCGAGGCGATCAGCCTCTATCGCGGCGATTTTCTCGAGGGCCTCAGAATCGAGAGTGAGCGGTTCCAGGAGTGGCTGGGCAATAGGCGGGCCCAGTTCCGCTCGCTCGCGCATCTCGCGTTGCAAAAAATCATCTCGGGCGAGGGTGCGAGCGGTGGCCTGCCAGCGATCGCGGTTGCCGAACGTCTGGCCGACGCCGATCCGTTGAACGAGGGGGCGCAACGCCAGTTGCTCATCCTGTTGTGGCGATACGGCGGACGCGATGTCGCGCTGGCGAGGGCTGAGGAGTTCCTGCGTTTTTTGCATGCGGAAGACGCCGAGGCCGAGCCGGCGACGACGAGCCTGATCGGCGCGATGCGCCACGACAGCACGACGGCTGAGACGCCGTCTCTGCCACCGCCTTCCCCGGTCAATGTCGCCACCGTACAAGAACCAAGTACGTACGTTGCTGCGGCAGCGGGGCCGCCGCGTCGTCGACGGGCGCTTGTCGTCGTTGGCGTCGGGCTCATCGTCGCGTTGGCCGTGATGGGCTACTCTTGGAGACAGTTTTGGCCTCCATGGGGGCCCGAAAGTTCGCATGACGTTGACCGGGCTCCGGCGTCATGGCGGCCGCCCGGTATCCTCGCCGATGTCGGCGTCGATCAGACGATGCCCGCCGGCAGCGGCATCTCCGCCGTCATCGTCCTACCGTTCGCTGCCGTGGCCAACGGCGATGGCGGCGGCGCCGACCGGCGCCTCGCCGACCGCATTACCGACGATCTGATCGCCGATCTGTCGCGTCTCCCGCAAATACGGGTCATCGCCCGTCAAACCGCGCATTTTTACGGCGGGCAGGCGGTCGATGCCGGCGCGCTCGGCAGCGAGCTCGGCGTGCGCTACGTGGTCGACGGTACCGTTCAGCTGCAGGCACAAGTGCTGCGGATTGAGGCGTCGCTCGTCGACACGGGCACCCGGCTCGAGGTCTGGTCGCAGCGTTTTCAGCGGGGTTACGATGATCGTTTCGCTGCTCAGGACGAGCTGACCAACGCGATCGCACGCGCGCTGCATCTTGGCGTCATCAATGTCGAAGACCGGCGCAGGCCGCCGGGGCAACGCGATCCCGGCGTCGACGATCTTCTCGCCCACGGCTGGGCGGCGATGGCGAATCTTGTCAGCCTGGGAACGACGTCGGGCGCCGACGGATACTTTGAAGGAGCGCTGCAGCGCGACCCGGACAATGTTTCCGCGCTGATCGGGCTCGGCGGCTATCACGCCAGCGTCGTCGCGATGTTCCTGGTGCCCAACCCCGACGAGCATTTGCAACGCGGCGAAGCGCTGCTGCAAAAGGCGATCGAGGAGTCACCGTCATCGGTGATGGCCTACTACTACCTCGGTCTTGTCCACAAGGCGCAGGGCAGGTCGCAGGAAGCGTTGAAGGACTTCACCAAGGTCGTTCGCGAAGACCCGAGCCTTCCGCTCGGCTACGCGCAGGTCGGTCACCTGGTGTCGCGCATGGGCCGCGCGGATGAAGCCATGGAATACATCCGCTACGCCGTGCGCCTCAATCCCAAGGACCCCAACATGGGGCTTATCGGGCTGATGGCGGGCGAGATCGAGCTCGAACGCGGGCATGACCAAGCGGCGCTGGATTGGTTCAAGCAGTCGCTTGCGCTCGCGCCGATCAGCCCGTTCGCTCATGCCGCGATGGGGGCCGCACTTGCCTTGAGCGGAGACGCGAGCGCCGCCGCAACGCAGGCCGACGCAGTTCGCCAGTTGGCGCCGTGGCTCACGGTCGACCAAATGATCGCGCGGCTAACCGCAACGTCGCAGCCGGGCCATGAGCCGGCACGGTTGATCGACGGATTGCGCCGAGAATTCGCCGCCGAGCACTGATCGCCAGTTTTTCGCAATTTCTGACGCTCCTGACGCTGCCCAAAGGGGGTTTTCTGACGCGACGTTGACGCTGCGCTGACGCTACCGCTGGTAGAAAGCGGCCTGGGCGCGGAACGCGGAATCGCCCACGCATCGCAGTGCAAAGCTCGCGCCGGGGGGCGCGTTAGGGGAGCAGATGGGAAAAGGCTTGGTCAAGGCGCCGCGGCACCGGCCAACGGAGTGCCGCGTGGGTTCCCCCCGGCAGAATCTCCTCCGATCGACCGTACCAAGGGGCTGGCCTTTGGCGCTGCGCCATCGCTTGTTGCTGTCGACGGCGCTGACCGGAATCGTCCTGACGGCGACGGGTCAGCCGGCGGGCGCCGCCACGTTTACCGTCTCCAACACCAACGACA
>JASHUW010000064.1 GCA_030039815.1 Alphaproteobacteria bacterium | reverse complement strand
CCGGCGCGCGGGTTTTCTCGTCATGGACAAAGACCGGCCAGATCAGATCGGCGGCCGACAAAGTATTCTCGGCAACGAGCTTCCTCGACCACGCATCGCGGCGGTTTCGGCGCAAGGGCGAGATCGGATAGGGCGGCAGCGGCGGCAGAAGGGATTGGCTCACGGGTCGCTCCTCCGGCGACAGATTGACCCTAAATATAGGTCATCCGAGCGCGTAATCGTAGCGGATGAAGCCGTTGAACTTGGCGAGCCGGTCGTAGAGCAGCCGCGCGGTGGTGTTGTCCTCCTTGGTCGTCCAGTAAAGCCGCAGACAGCCGCGCTCGCGCGCGACCTGGGCGACTTGCTCGATCAGCGCCCGACCGCATCCCGTACCGCGCGCCGCTGCATCGACGAACAGATCCTGCAGATAGCAGACCTGCTTTGGCGACCAGGCGTGGTCGTGGAACAGATAATGGGTGATGCCCACGAGCGGCGCGCCGGCGCCGCCGAGGCGCGCGCCGAAGCCGAAGATGGTCTTTCCTTCCATCAGCCGCGTCCAGGTGTGGTCGTAGATCGAATCGGGCAGGCTCGTCTCGTAGAAATCGAGATAGCCGCGCCACAACTCACCCCACCGTGGCCGGTCCTCGGCGCGAAACGGCGTCACCAGGATTTCGCTCATGCTCATGGCATGCCTCCTTGGATGATGGCAGCATAGCGCGCGGCCTGCGGCTAGGGCCGGTTGCGGCATAGTTGACCTACCAGCGCGGATGGGGGTGCTGATGCTGATTTTCCGCCAGCTGTTCGACCCGCAATCATCGACCTACACCTATCTGCTCGGCGACGGCGCGAGCCGCGCGGCGGTGCTGATCGACCCGGTCTTCGAGCAGGTGCGGCGCGACGCGGCGCTGATCGACGAGCTGGGCCTCAAGCTGATCGCAACCCTCGAAACCCACGTCCATGCCGACCATGTCACCGGCGCCTCGCTGCTGAAGCAGCGCACCGGTAGCAAGATCATGGTGGCGAAGGCGAGCGGCGCGGTCGGCGCCGATCGCTATCTGGTGCAGGACGACGTGGTCAGTTTCGGCGGCCGGCGGCTCCTGGTGCGGGCGACGCCCGGTCACACGGGCGGCTGCCTGACCTACGTGCTCGACGACTATTCCATGGCGTTCACCGGCGATTGCCTGCTGATCCGCGGCAGCGGCCGCACCGATTTCCAGGAGGGGGACGCGGCGGCGATGTACCGCTCGGTGCGCGAGCAGATTTTCGCGTTGCCGGCGGAATGCTTGCTTTATCCGGCGCATGACTATCGCGGGTTGACGGTGACCAGCGTCGCCGAGGAGCGGCGCTACAACCCGCGACTCGGCGGTGACATCGCGGTCGGCGATTTCGCCGGTTACATGGCCAATCTGCGCCTCGCGCATCCGAAGCTGCTCGATGTCGCGGTGCCGGCCAATCTGCGCTGCGGCCAGCCGCAGGGCGAGGCGGCCGATCCCGGCGCAGATCCGAGTTGGGCGCATCTGCGCTACAGCTTTGCCGGCGTCTGGGAGATCGACCCGCACGGGCTGGAGGAGCTGCAGGCGCCGGTGCAGATACTCGACGTGCGCGAGGAGGACGAGTTCAGCGGCCCGCTCGGCCATATCGGCGGCGCGGTGCTAATCCCGCTCGGCCAACTCGCCGCGCGCGTCGACGAGCTGGCGCGCGATCGGCCGATCGTCGCCGTGTGTCGCGCCGGCAGCCGTTCGGCTCAAGCGGTGGCGATCTTGCAGCAGGCGGGGTTCGGCGAGATCGCCAACCTCAATGGCGGGATGCTGCGCTGGCGCGCCGAAGGCTATCCGGTCGAGGGCGGGAGCGCTTGATCGTCAAGGCAGCGGCGCGAAGTCGCCGAGGCTGACGCCGGCCCATAAGGTGACGATCAAGCCGAGCATGACAACCCACAGAATCATGCGGCCGCGCGGCGGCACCGGGATCAGGACGGCCGCCAACAACAGGCAGCCGGTAACGAGGAAAAGCGTCGTCTCGCTCATGCTCGCGACCAACCTATCGGTTACTCACCCAAGTGTGAGTGCGCGCGGTTAAGGAGTGGTGAAGGGCGCGCCTATTCGCTGCCCTGGCCGCGTTCTCCGGAAACGAGCGGGATGATCTCGGCGTCGCGCGTAATCGTGTCGGCGGCGCGCAGCGGGCGGATCTGTGTCTCGACCTGTTTGATCTCCGCGAGCGGCTCCTGCGTGCCGTCGAGCTCGAGCTCGGTGAAGCGGCGGGCCTGCGTCAGCACGCGGCTTTCGAGGCTGCCGACGAGGTCGTTGTAGCGCTTCACGGCGCTGTCGAGCCCGGCGCCGACCCCGGCGACATGGCCGCCCATCGTCGCCAGCCGGCGGTAAAGCTCGCGGCCCAGTTCACCGATACGCCGCGCGTTGTCGGCGATTTTTTCCTGCCGCCAGCCGACCGCGATCGCCTTCGCCAGTGCGATCAGCGTTGTCGGGGTGACGATCAGCACCTTGTTCTCGATCGCGTCTTCGAACAGTGCCGGGTCGCGCTCGATGGCCGCGGCGTAGAAATTCTCGCCGGGAATGAACATCGCGACGAAATCCGGCGCGCATGGCAGCGCGTCCCAGTATTGCTTTCCGGACAGCAGCTTCATATGCGTGCGCAGCTGGCGCGCGTGGGTCAGCAGATGCGCCTCGCGCATGTCGTCGTCCGTTGCCTCGACCGCGTCGAGATAGGCTGCCATCGACGTTTTGGCGTCGACGACGATGCGGCGCTCGCCGGGCAACCGGATGATGACGTCGGGGCGCACACGGCCGTCATCGCCGGCAAAGGTCTTCTCGGGCAAAAAATCGACATAGGCCGACATGCCGGAGAGCTCCATCACGTTATGCAACTGATGTTCGCCCCAACGGCCGCGCGTCTTGGGCGCCGCCCGCAGCGCGTAGACCAGCTTGCGGGTCTGGGCGCTGGCTTCGGCCTGCATCTGGAACAGGCCGGCGATTTCCTTCGACAGGCCGCCATAGGCTTCGGCGCGCGCCTTCTCGATCTCACCGACGCCCTTTTTGTATTCTTCGAGGCTCTTGTTGATCGGGTCGAGCAGCGCGGCGATCTCCTTCTGCCGCGTCTCCAGCGTCTTGTCCGCTCCCTCCTTATGCCGGGCGAAGACCTGTTCGGCCAATTGAAGAAACGATTTCTGGCTGCCGTCGAGCGCTTCGGCGGCAAAGCCTTTCAGCGTCCGTTCAATGCGCTCGTCAAACGCCTGGCGCTCGGCGGCGGCGACCGCGGCGGCATGCTCGCGTTCAGCCGAAAGCTCGCGGCCTCGCAGCCACCACGCGGCCGCGGCGCCGACGACCAGTCCGACGATGAGCAGCAGCGCGGCAATGAAGGCGTCCATCTACATCCCCCAAAACGCGACAGATGGTAGGGCCAAAACGGGAACCCTACAAGCCTTGCGATCGGCGACGTCGCTCGCAACAAAACCCGCTCAATCGGCTAAGCTCCACCGATGGATTTCGATCTTACCGATGAGCAGCTTGCGTTCCAGGAGACGGCGCGGGATTTCGCCCGCTCCGAATGGCTGCCGCACGCGCCGGGCTGGGACGCCCGCGAGGAGTTTCCCGTCGACGCGCTGCGCGCCGCGGCGGCGCTCGGCTTCGCCGGCATCTACGTCAAGGACGAGTTCGGCGGCAGCGGGCTGACGCGGCTTGACGCGGCGCTGATCTTCGAGGAGCTGGCGACGGCCTGCGCCTCGACCGCCGCCTATCTGTCGATCCATAACATGGCGGCGTGGATGATCGACCGCTTCGGCACCGCCGCGCAGCGCGCGCGCTTTCTACCCAAGCTGATGTCGATGGAGCATTTCGCCAGCTATTGCCTCACCGAGCCGGGAAGCGGCTCGGATGCGGCGGCACTGGCCACCACCGCGCGCCGCGACGGCGACGACTACGTGCTCAACGGCGCGAAAGCGTTCATCTCGGGCGGCGGGTCGAGCGACATCTATGTCGCGATGGTGCGCACCGGCGAGAGCGGGCCCAAGGGCATCTCCTGCCTTGTCGTGGAGCGGGGCGCAAAGGGTCTGTCGTTCGGCAAGAAGGAGGAAAAACTCGGCTGGCACTCGCAGCCGACCCGAGCGGTGATCTTCGAGGATTGCCGCGTGCCGGTCGCCAACCGGCTCGGCAGGGAAGGCGAGGGGTTCTCGATCGCGATGATGGGGCTCGATGGGGGGCGGCTCAATATCGGCGCCTGCTCATTGGGTGGGGCGCGTGCGGCCTATGAGGCGGCGCGCGGCTATATGCTGGAACGTCGCCAGTTCGGCCAGCGGCTCGCCGATTTTCAGGCGCTGCAATTCAAGCTTGCCGACATGGCGAGCGAGCTCGACGCCGCGCGGCTGCTGTTATGGCGAGCGGCGACGAGCCTCGACCGAGGCGACCACCAGGCGACCCTGCACTGCGCGATGGCGAAGCGCATCGCCACCGATGCGGGGTTTCACGTCGTCAACGAGGCGCTGCAGTTGCATGGCGGCTACGGCTATCTCAAGGATTTCCCGATCGAGCGCTACCTGCGCGATTTGCGGGTCCACCAGATTCTCGAAGGCACCAACGAGATCATGCGGGTCATCATCGCCCGCCATCTGCTGCGCCAATAGCCACCGGCTCGCGAGAACCCCCCGGTAGACGGCGAGCTTTTGGGAAGCTAATGAACGTAATCGGGCAATCGCCGCGCGCGGAGCAAGGCCATGAACTATGCCGGCAAGGGAGTCCGGGCCGTCGAGGGGATCATCGATCTGGTGATCACCTTCGTCATCTTGTGGATCGTCGCAAGTTTCGCGGGGCAAACGACGGAAAGCGGCTTCAACCTGACTGGTGCGCCTGCCCTGATCGGCGTTGTGATCTCGATCGTTTATTTTGTCGTCATGGAGGCCCTGCTCGGCGCGACGGTGGGCAAGCTGTTGCTCAAGCTGCGCGTGGTGAGGGAGGACGGCTCCCCGATCGGCTGGCGCGAATCGATCGTCCGCAACGTCCTCCGCATCGTCGATGGGTTCGCCTTCTATCTCGTCGGCTTCATCGTCGTGTGCGTGACCGCCAAGCAGCAGCGGATCGGTGATCTGGCGGCCGGCAGCGTGGTGGTCAAGACTGCCTAGGGACACCCGGGTGCGGCTTTGGCGAAGCTGGTTTTTACCGGCTTCGCGTGCCAGGATGCCTGCGGTGTAAAGAAAATGTGAAAGGGGGGAGAGATGACCCGGAAGCGGCCCGCTTGGTTCCTGGCGGTGGCGTTCCTCTGTGCGTTCGCGGCCTCCACTGGGGCGCGCGCGCAGGACAAAGAGCCGATCAAGATCGGTTTCGGCATGGCCCTGACCGGCGGTCTCGCCGGCGGCGGCAAGGGCGCGCTGCTGGCGATGCAGATCTGGCAGGACGAGATCAACGCCAAGGGCGGGTTGCTCGGCCGGCCGGTCAAGCTCGTTTATTACGACGACCAATCCAACCCGGCGACCGTGCCCGGCATCTACACGAAGCTGCTGGATGTCGACAAGGTCGACTTCATCGTTTCCGGCTACGGCACCGCGCAGATCGCTCCGGCGATGCCGATCGCGATCCAGCACAACATGATGTTCTTTGGCCTGTTCGGCCTCGCGGTCAACACCGAGTTCCATTACGACAAATATTTCTCGATGCTGCCGTCCGGC
>JASHUW010000668.1 GCA_030039815.1 Alphaproteobacteria bacterium | reverse complement strand
GATCGTCGCCGCGCCGATCAGCCGCCAGCGGCTGGCATCGTATTCGGCGAAGATATCCCGGTCGGCGAGCCCGACCCCGACGACCAGCGGATAGTCGTGCAGCACGCTGTAGCTCATCACCCGGCGCACGTTGTCGAGCCCGCCTTCGCTGTAGATGGTGTGCTGGTCGCCATCGCCGTCGAGGTTGAGCATCACGCTCTCCCCGATCGTCAGCTCCGGGGTCAGGCTCTTCGCTCCGGGCGCGCGGGCAAAGGACACGCGGGCCCGCACGATCCCGTCGCGCCCGACCAGCATCACCGTGCCGCCCGGGCCGAGGTCGACCGTCTCGTAGAAGCGCGCGAGATAATAGGGGTCCAGCGAAACGATCAGCACACCGGCGAAACTGCCGTCCGCCGCGTCGAGCCGGCGCGACAGCGGGATGGTCCAGTGGTCGCCGCCGGCCCTCACCGGCTTGCCGATGAACAGCGAATTTTGGTCGTGGTTGACCTGATAAAGGAAATAATCCTCGTTGCGCACCGAAGCGTTGACCGTAGCGGGCCCGTCCGTCGTACCGACGATCGTGCCGTCCCGGTCGGCCATCGAGATCTGCACCGACAGATCGTGCAGCAGCAGATCTCTGCCCGGCCAATCCCAAAGCCGGAAATGCTGCGGGTCGCTTTCATAACCGCGCTTCAAGACCAGAAACGCTTGGTCGACCTCGCCAAGCGTGCGGCGGATGTGCTCTTCGAAAGCGCGCGCAAGGTTAGAGGTATGCTTGCGCGCCTCTTCGAGGATCGCGCTTCGTTCGGCCGCGAGTTGCTGCATGACGCCGCCGACGATCAGCAGCACGACGAGCGCGCCGAACAGCACCATCGCGAACGGCAACCAGCCGCGCCGGACGAGGCTCAGTGCCGGGTCCGGCACCTCGTAGCGCGCTTGCTCGTGCTCCGCTGGATCGCTCAGGCCCGCGCCCTCTTCAAAATCCGCCCTAGACACCACCAGAGGCTCATCGCACAAGGTTACTTTTAAGCTAAATTTGCAATGGCTGGCCGTGTTTCGTCGGCGGCCCGGCCTTCTTATATTCGGCGGCCCGGCCTTCTTATGTAGCGACTGCCCCGGGCGTTCAGTCAGCGTTTAGCCATTTGAAACCATGCGAAGGCTATTATCGCTGGCTCTGGTGGAGACGGCATGACGACAAAACCGCGCCTGCTTCTGGTCGAGGACACACCCTCGATCCTGCGCATCTACCACGAAGTGCTGAAGAAGCTCGACGTCGATCTGATCGACGCGACGACCGGCGCCCGCGCCGCCGAAATCCTCGACGAGACGATCCCCGACGTGGTGCTGCTCGATGTCGAGCTGCCTGACGCCAACGGCATCGACATCCTGAAGCGCATCCGCGCGCGCAACCTGCCCTCTGCGGTCATCGTCGTCACCGCGCATGGCTCGGTGAAGGTCGCGGTCGATGCGATGCGCGAGGGCGCCTATGATTTCATCATCAAGCCGTTCCCGCCCGACCGGCTGATCGTCACCGTGCGCAACGCGCTCGAACGCCGGCAGCTGCAGACGCTTGTCGCCGCCAACGACATCGCCAAGGAAGGCAAGTTCCACGATCTGCTCGGCGCCTCGCTGCCGATGCGCGCGGTCTACAATGTGATCGAGAACGCCGCGGCGAGCCGTGCCACCGTGTTCATCACCGGCGAGAGCGGCACCGGCAAGGAGCTCTGCGCCCAGGCGATCCACCAGCTCTCGCCGCGTCGCAACGGCCCGTTCGTCGCGGTCAATTGCGGTGCGATCCCACGCGAGTTGATGGAAAGCGAGATGTTCGGCCACGTCAAAGGCGCGTTCACCGGTGCGGTGACGAGCCGCGACGGCGCCGTCAGCCGGGCGCAGGGCGGCACGCTGTTCCTCGACGAGATCTGCGAGATGGATCTGACCTTGCAGGTCAAATTGCTGCGCGTCATCCAGTCGGGCGAGTTCCAGAAGGTCGGCGGCAGCGAGGTCGAGCGCGCCGATGTCCGCTATGTCTGCGCCACCAACCGCGACCCTTGGGGCGAGGTGCAGGCCGGCCGGTTCCGCGAGGATCTGTACTACCGGCTGCACGTCGTGCCCTGTGCGATGCCGCCGCTGCGCGAGCGCGATGACGACATCCTGCTGCTCGCCCGTCACTTCCTCGCCCTTTACGCCAAGGAAGAGGGCAAGGGCTTCGCCGATTTCGACGAGGGCGCGACCCGCGCGCTGCGCCGCTACGCGTGGCCGGGCAACATCCGCGAGCTGCAGAACGCGTTGCGCAACGCGGTGCTGTTCAACCAGGGGACGCTCGTCACCGAGGCGATGCTCAACCGCCTCGACCCCAACGCCGCGCCGCGCCAGACTGCGCAGCCCATCGCTGCCCTGTCGTCGGCCCCACGCAGCGCGAGCGTCGCCGACGCCCGCGCCGCGGTGAAGCCGCTCTGGCTTGTCGAGAAGGAAGCGATCGAGGAAGCCATCGCGCTGTGCAATGGCAACATCCCGCGCGCCGCGGCACTGTTGGAGATCAACCCCTCGACGATCTACCGCCGCAAGGCGGAATGGGAAAAGGAACGCCTGCTGTCGGCGGGTTAGGTTTCCGTGTGACCACCACCCCGGTCGGGGGGCGCCGGAATGGTTTTTACTTGAGCTTTTTAGCCAACGCGTGTCGCGTCTCCGCCGCGCATCGATCGAGCGTGGCGATGAGTTGCGGCATTTCCGGCGCGCCAGTGCCGGCGGCGGTTTCAACCGCCAGCGCCGCCTCGGACAGCGCCACCGCACCCAGCTGACCGGCGCTGCTCTTGAGTGAGTGCGCGGCGCGGCCCACCGCCGCGCGTGTCGCGCCGGGCGCGGCGATCGCCGCGGTAAGCTCGCGGCATTCGTCGAGGAACAGCGCGATGACGCCGCGCGCGGCATCCTCGCCGATCGCCTCGACCAGCATGTCGAGCACCTCGGCGTCGAGTATCTGGCTCATGCCGGGGGGCTCATGCCGGCCGGAACCGTTTGCCGGTGCCGACGAGCTTCTCGCGCGGCAACTGCACCGAGCGGCTCGGGTCGGCCACGGCATGGCCGATGACCGACGCCTTGCGGCCGTGCCGGGCGAGGATCGCCAAGGTGCGGTCCGCATCGCCCTCGGCGACCGTCACGCAGAACCCGACCCCCATATTGTAGACCTCGAACATCTCGGCGCGGCTGATCCCGCCGAGCTTCTCGATCAGCCCGAAGAGCGGCGGCGGCGGCGGCAGATCCTCGATCACAAAGCCAATCTCTGCGGCAACGCGTGGTACATTGAGCAAACCATCGCCTGTTATATGACTCAATGCTTTAACTGATGAGACTTCAGCCAACACATCCAGAATTTCCGGCACATAGATGATCGTCGGCCGCAGCAGCTCCTCGCCCAGGCTGCAGCCGAGTTCGGCGAAATGCGTGTCGATCTTGGCGCCTGCCTGCTCGAAGAAGACCCGTCGCGTCAGGGTCATGCCGTTCGAATGGATGCCGCTCGACGGGATGCCGATGACCCGGTCGCCCGGTTGCAGGTCGCGTCCGACGATGATGCGGTCGAGCGCCACCGTGCCGACCGCGGTGCCGACGAGGTCGAAGCCGCGCACCACGTCGCGCAACTGCGAGATTTCGCCGCCGGTGATCGAGATGTTCGACTGCCGCGCCCCCTCGGCGAGGCCGATAGCGATGCCGTCCATCATCGCCGCGTCGGCCTTCTCGACCGCGATGTAATCGACCAGCGACATCGGTCGCGCGCCGACGCACAAGAGGTCGTTGACGTTCATCGCGATGCAATCGATGCCGATCGTGTCGTATTTCCGCATCATGTCGGCGATCATCGCCTTCGAGCCGACGCCGTCGGTCGTAATCGCGAGGCCCGTGCCGCCGATATCGATCACATTGGCGAAATAGCCGATCGGCAGCTGCACCGCGCCGAGGCCCGATTTCGGCCAGGTGCCGACAATGCGCGAAACGATATTGTTGAGCCCGGCATCGGCCTCGGCGATGTCGACACCGGCCGCCTTGTGCTGATCTTCGGCGATGTTGCGTGTCGCCAAACCGGTCGCCTTTAAAAAAAGAAAGCCCGCTCGACCCGCTTGATAGCGGGTCGGGCGGGCCGGCTCAACTGCCCGGTGTCAGCCGACGTGTTTCTGCATGAAGGCGTAGACCGGCGCGTGGGTAACGTCCGTATTCCGCGCGGCATTGTCGAAATACGCGATCTCGATGTCGCCGCCCGCCTTGCGGTAGTTCGAGACGAACCGCTCCGGCTCGTTGCCCGGGAAATCCGAATCGGGGTCGTGGTAGTCGTGCGTGTTGTCGGGCCGGCCCTGCAGCCAGACCGCCGGCGGCATCACCACCTTCTCGCCGCGCTCGAGGATCAGCATCGGGTTGCCTTCGGCCATTCCGGCCTCGTCGTGCCAGTAGATCTCGTGCTTCTTGTCCATGCCGACCGCCCACCCCGGCGGGCTGCCGGCGGCGACCAGACGCTTGGCATGCTTGTAGCGCGACAGCGGGTTGATGACCGGCCACAACATGAACACGCCCCGCACGCTCGCGTCGTCACAGCCCTGGCAGGGAACCGCCTTGTAGCGCGGGTCGTTCGGCCGCATCGCGACCAACATGGCGAGATGGCCGCCGCTC
>JASHUW010000667.1 GCA_030039815.1 Alphaproteobacteria bacterium | reverse complement strand
GCTCGACCGGAGATTGCGTCAAAAGCTCGGCGACTTTGTCTTCCGCCTCGTCGTCTTCGCCAAACAGGTTCGAGGCGAGCGGCTGTGACAGCTTCGAGCCGTCGCGGTAGAGCGCAGTTGCCTTGAGGCCGAGTTCCCACGACAGCTGGTAAGCCGCCTTGCAATCCTCGACCGTCGCCGCGTTGGGCATGTTGATCGTCTTGGAGATCGCGCCGGTGATGAAGGGCTGCGCCGCCGCCATCATGTGGATATGGCTATCGACTGACAGGCAGCGTTTGCCGAGCCGGCCGCACGGATTGGCGCAGTCGAACACGGGTAGATGCTCAGACTTCAGATGAGGTGCTCCCTCCAAAGTCATTGCACCACAACAGTATGTATTTGCAATATCGATATCCCCACGGCTGAACCCAAGCGCGATGAGCAGGTCGAAGCTCGGATCGTTGAGCATCCCGGGGGCGATCCCGAGTGTTTCGGTGCAGAACGTTTCGCCGAGCGTCCATTTGTTGAACGCGAACTTGATATCGAACGCCGAGGCAAGTGCGCCTTCGACCGCGGTGAGCGAGGCCGCGTCAAAACCTCTCTCTGTCAGTGTTTCGTGGTTGATCGCCGGCGCGCCCTTCAGCGTGCCGTGGCCCAGCGCATAGCGTTCGATATGTTCGATCGCGTGCTCATCATAGCCAAGCGTGCGCAGCGCGTGCGGCACCATGCGGTTGATGATCTTGAAATAGCCGCCGCCGGCGAGTTTCTTGAACTTCACGAGCGCGAAATCGGGCTCGATGCCGGTGGTGTCGCAATCCATCACCAGGCCGATCGTGCCGGTCGGCGCGAGCACCGTGGTCTGTGCGTTGCGGAAACCATGCTTTTCGCCCAAGGCGAGCGCCGCATCCCATGAGGCGGTGGCTGCGTCCGCCAGCGGCCTGTCTGGGCAAGTTGCGGCGTCAAGCGGCACCGGATTGACCGCGAGACCCTCATAACCCGCCTTGTCGCCATGCGCGGCGCGGCGGTGGTTGCGGATGACGCGCAGCATGTGATCGCGGTTCTTGGCGTAGCCGGGGAAAGCGCCAAGCTGGCCGGCCATCTCCGCCGAGGTGGCATAGGTCATGCCGGTGAGCAGCGCTGTGATTGCGGCGGCGATCGCACGACCTTCGTCGCTGTCATAGGGGAGGCCCATCGACATCAGCAGACCGCCGAGATTGGCGTAGCCGAGACCGAGCGTGCGGTAAGCGTAAGAAAGCCGGGCGATTTCGCGCGACGGGAATTGCGCCATCATCACGCTGATCTCGAGGACGATCGTCCACAATCGTGTTGCGTGGCGGAAATCGTCGACATTGAACCCATCCTCGCCGCGATAGGTCATCAGGTTGAGCGAAGCGAGGTTGCAGGCCGTGTCGTCGAGAAACATGTATTCCGAGCACGGGTTTGAGGCGTTGATACGGCCGCTCTCGGGGCAGGTGTGCCAATCATTGATCGTCGTGTCGAATTGCACGCCGGGATCGGCCGAGGCCCAGGCGGCATAAGCGATGCGGTCCCACAGCGCGCGAGCCGGGATTGTCTTGGCGACCTTGCCATCGGTACGACGGGTCAGATTCCAATCCTCGCCGTTCTCGACGGCGGCGAGGAAGTCATTGGTGATGCGCACCGTGTTGTTGGAGTTCTGCCCGGCGACGGTCAGGTAGGCTTCGGAATCCCAATCCGTGTCGTAGGTGCGGAAGTCGATCGCCTCATAGCCTTGCCGAGCGAACTGAATGACCCTCTGGACATAATTTTCGGGGATCATCACCGCGCGCGCCGCACGGATTTCCCGCTTCAGCGCCGGATTTTGCTTGGGATCGAACGGGTCCTCGATACCGGGCTCGCGGCAGGCCGCCATGATGAGGTTGAGGTGCTTCGCGCAGAGCTTCGAGCCGGCGACGAGCGCCGCGACTTTCTGCTCTTCGATGACCTTCCAGTCGATGAAGTCCTCGATGTCGGGATGGTCGGTGTCGACGATGACCATCTTCGCAGCGCGGCGCGTGGTGCCGCCTGACTTGATGGCGCCCGCCGCGCGGTCGCCGATCTTGAGGAAACTCATCAGCCCCGACGACCGGCCACCACCGGAGAGCCGCTCGCCATCGCCGCGCAGCCGCGAGAAGTTGGAGCCGGTGCCGGAGCCGTATTTGAACAGGCGCGCCTCGCGCACCCAGAGGTCCATGATCCCGCCTTCATTAACGAGATCGTCGGCGACCGACTGGATAAAGCAGGCGTGCGGCTGCGGGTGCTCGTAGGCGCTTTCCGATGCCTTCACCTTTCCGGTCTTCCAGTCGGCGTAGTAGTGACCCTGTGCCGGCCCGTCGATGCCGTAAGCCCAATGCAGCCCGGTATTGAACCATTGTGGCGAATTGGGCGCGCCCATCTGCGTCGCCAGCATGTAGCGCAGCTCGTCGAAATAGGCGCGAGCATCTTCCTCCGCGTCAAAATAGCCGCCCTTCCACCCCCAATAGGTCCAGGTTCCCGCGAGCCGGTCGAAGCACTGCTTGGCGCTCGTTTCCCCGCTCGCGCGCTCATCCTTCGGCACCAAGGCGAGCTTGTCGGTATCGGCCGTACGGCGCCACAGCCACTGCGGCACGCCCTCTTCCTCAAGCGGGGCGAGGATCGTCGGCACACCGGCCTTGCGTAGGTACTTCTGGGCGAGGATGTCGCAGGCGACCTG
>JASHUW010000666.1 GCA_030039815.1 Alphaproteobacteria bacterium | reverse complement strand
TCGGCGAGCGCCGCCGCGGCGTCGAGCGCGTCGGCGATCAGCTTCAGGAAAATCCCGTGCGCCTGGCGCAGCACCAGGAGGTCGCCGGTCTGGGTGATGTTCTGCGTCGTCGCGCCCCAATGCACCCAGCCGCCATGCTTGTCGCCGACGACGCGCGACAATTCCCACACCAGCGGCACGATCGTGTGCCCGGTGCGCGCGAACCCCTCGTCGAGCCGGGCGCGGTCCATCTTGTCGTAACGCGCGGCGGCGGCGATCGCTTCGGCCGCCTCCTGGGGGATGATGCCGAGCTCGGCTTGCGCCTTGGCCAGCGCCGCCTCGACATCGAGCCAGGCCTGCCAGCGGTTTTCCAGGCGATAGAGGGCGCGGATGCCGGGGTCGGCGACGCGCGCGGCGGTCGGCAGTTCATCGCTCATCGGGCTTCCTCCTGCGAAGTTATGCGATCATATAACCTCAGCCGTTCGTCGCAGGGGGTGTCATGCCGCATCCGACCGTCTATCTCGCCCGCCACGGCGAGACCGAATGGAGCCTTTCCGGCCGGCATACCGGCCTCACCGACCTGCCGCTCACGCCGCGCGGCGAGATCAACGCCCGCGCGCTCGCGCCTCGCCTCGGCGGGCTTTCCTTCGCCAAAGTCTTTAGCAGCCCGCTGCAGCGGGCGCGGCGCACCTGCGAGCTCGCCGGTTTCGGCGACGCGGCGGAAATCATGTCCGACCTCGTCGAGTGGAATTACGGCGATTACGAGGGGGTCAAAACCTCCGAGATTCACCAGGGCCGGCCGGATTGGCAGCTCTTCCGCGACGGCTGCCCGCATGGCGAGATGCCGGAAGATGTCGGCTCGCGCGCCGATCGCGTCATCGCCCGGCTGCGCGCCATCGACGGCGACGTGCTGTGCTTTTCGAGCGGGCATTTCCTGCGCGTGCTGGCGGCGCGTTGGCTTGCCCAGCCGCCGGCCCATGGGGCGCTGCTGCTGCTCAGCACCGCGAGCCTCTCCGCGCTCAGCTACGAGCACAATCTCGACGAGCCGGCGGTCAAGCTGTGGAACGACACTCAGCACGTGGTATGAGGCCGCCTTCGCCCCGGATCGTCGGCAAGGAATGATCGATGGATTTGCAATCGGCCGTCGCGGTCGCCAAACGGCACGTGAGCGATCTGCTCGCCGCGGACGCGCCGAAAAACATCCGGCTGGAGGAATTTCTCTACGACGACCACCTCGGGGTGTGGACGCTGACGATCGGCTTTGGCCTCGCCGATGCGGCGCGGCGCTACAAGATCGTCCGGGTCTCGGAAGCCAACCAATCGGTGCTGTCGATCCGCGACCGGTGAGGCTAATACCCCACCATCCCCATCCACCACTGCGTCCGGCCGCCGCTCACGTCGACATCGTATTTGCGGACGAAGTCGAGCCTGCCGTCGTCACGCACGCGGAACAGGGACAGGCAGCACGGCACCTCGCTCCCATCCTTGAGCGTGATGCCCTGGATATGCGCCGCGACGAGCAGCTTGCCCGACGGGTCGATGTGAAAGGTGCGGCAATGGATGCCGCGGGTATCGACATGTTGGATGACCGTCGGCTCGCCCGTCGCGGGGTCGATCGCATAGGCGGCGAGCGTGTTCTCGCCGCCGGCGAAGACCCTCCGCCCGCCGTCGTCCGCCACGGTCGAGGCGCGGTTCGCGACATAGACGAAGCGGCCGTTCGGATGGACATGCACGGTGCCGACCGCCTGCCGAGCGCCGGGCACCCCGAGTTGCGACAGGTTGTTCTTGCGGAACGCCGCCCGCCCGGAGAGCCGGCCGCCTTCCAGCGTGAACAAGTCGAGCCGGTTCTCGCGCTCCAGCGACACATAGACCCACGGCTTCGTCGGGTGGAAATCGAGGTGGCGCGGCCCGAACCCGTAACCGGGCCCAAGGCCGCTGTCGGGCGCCACCTTCTGTTGGTTCGACAGCACCCCGTCCTTGTAGTCCCACAGCATCAGCGCGCCCGGCTCCTCGGCCTTGGGGCCGGCTGGATCGTGGCCGCGGGTGACGAGGATCACCTGCTTGTTGTCGGGCGTCGCCCGCACCTGGTGGGCGAAGATGCCGGCGTCGATCGGCCCCGGCTGCGCCACCTCGGTGCCGGGCGTGCCGTCGGCGTTGATGCGGTAGATGTGGATCGTGCTCGGATTGTTGAACGCCACCAGCACATGCTCGCTGGGGATGTCGGTCGCCATGTGGATCGGCCGCGTCGGCAGCGGGATCGGCGCGCCGTGAAGCGACAGCGCGCCGGTGCCGGGATCGATCTTGAGCGCGCTGACATGGTGATTCGTGCCCGCCGGCCCCATGCCCGAGGCGCTGTCGCTGGTCGCGGCATAGAGGAAAGGCTGCGAGGCGTGTGGCCAGACATACTGTACGTTCGCCGGCAGACGCACCGCGCCGCGCGGCATCAAGGTCGCGTCGGAAACGCTGATGTCGTAATGCATCAACTCGTTGGCGACGCTTGCGTAAAGGGCGAGTTTGCTGCGGCTTTCGGGCATCTGGCGGGGCTCCCCTCGGTTTGTCCGGTTGTTGTCTGCGGACAGCCTGCGCGCTTCTTCCGGGTCGAGCAAGGCGGTGCGGGAAGCTGGGGATAAACCTCGTTTTGCCCTACCCCTCGGGCTAGCCGCTTGGTAGATTTTCTGTGCCGGGATGGGGGCGGCTCGGTTGAGTAGTGATTTCAAGATAGCCATCGTCGGCTCGGGTCCAGCAGGGCTCAGCGCCGCCGCCCATGCCGCGACCAAGGGCGTCTCGCACGTCCTCCTGGAACGCACCGACCACATCAACGACACGATCTTCAAATACCAGAAGCGCAAGCTCGTCATGGCGACGCCGGTCGAGCTGCCGGCGCAGCAGGGCCTCGAGCTCGAGTTCAAGGAGGAATCGCGCGAGGAGGTCATCGACAGCTGGACCAAGACCGCGGCCGCGACCGGCATCAACATCCGCTACCGGGCCGACGTGCAGGCGATCGCGGGCGAGCAGGGCAATTTCTCGCTGGCCCTTGTCGGCGGCGAGGCGATCACCGCGGAATACGTCGTGCTGGCGATCGGGGTGCAGGGCAATCTCAACCAGCTGACGATCCCCGGCGCCGAATGCTCGGACCCCGGCGGCACGCACCGGATGGTGCAGTACCAGCTCGATGACCCCGACGAGTACACCGCCGAGCGCATCGCGGTGATCGGCGTCGGCGACGCCGGCATCGAGAATGCGCTCGCGCTTGCCGCCAATAACGAAATCTACCTCATCAATACCGGCGACGAGTTCCCGCGCGCCAAGCCGGCCAACCGCGCGCTCATCACCGCTGCGATCGAGAAGGAGCCGGACGAGCCGGGCTCGATCCACCACGTGAAGAACGTCAAGACCGAATCGGTCGAGCCCGGCCAACTGGTGCTGCGCGGCGCCGACGGTGCCGTCGTCAACGTCGCCTGCGAGCGCATCATCGCCCGCATCGGCGCCCAGCCGCCAAGCCGCTTTCTCGAACGCTGCAACATCAAGGTGAGCGGCCTGCCGCCGGTCACCGAGACGTACGAATCCACGCAGGTTCCGGGCATCTACATCATCGGCGCGCTGGGCGGCTACCCGCTCATCAAGAACTGCCTCAACCAAGGTTTCGAGGTGGTCGAATGCATCCTCGGCAACCCGGTCCCGCCGGCCGACGAGCCGCTGATCCAGAAGAAGCTCACGCCTGAGATCGTCCGCGCCCTCAACCCCGGCAAGACCGGGTTGAGCGGCGCCGAGCTCATCGAGCACATCAAGGCGCGCGCGCCGATGTTTTCGACGCTGCAGCCGGTGCAGATCCGCGAATTCCTGATCCATGCCGGGCTGCATTACCTGAAGCCCGGCGAGGTGGTGTTCGAGCGCGGCGACGCGACGAACTCGCTCTACACCGTGCTCGACGGCGAGGTCGGCATCCGGATCAACCCCGAGAAGCCGAGCGAGGTGGTGCGGCTCGGCCCGGGGCAGTTCTTTGGCGAAATGGGCCTCATCTCGGGCCGCAAGCGCACCGCTACGGTGGTCGCGACGCAGCCGGCCCTGCTCTTCGAGGTCGAGCGCAACACGATCCTCAAGCTCGAACGCTCGGAACCGGCGGTCAAAAAGGCGATCGAGGACGCCGCGGTGATCCGCCAGATCAAGACGTTCCTCATGCCGCATGTCGAGGACGAGCTGCTGAGCGAGTTGGTGGCGACGTCGAAGATCGTCTCCAAGGAGCGCGACGAGGTCCTTATCAAGGAGGGCGACGACAACGACGCGGTCTACCTGCTGCGCAAGGGCTCGGTGACCGTCTCGAAGCGCGTCGGCGGCAAGGACGTCGTGCTCAATTACGTCGCCGCCGGCAACTATGTCGGCGAGATGGCGCTGCTGACCCACCAGGCGCGCGCCGCCACCGTGACCGCAGCGAGCGCCACCGAGGCGATCGAAATCGACAGCGCGGTGTTCCGCAAGCTGCTCGACCGCGACCCGGAGTTGCGCCGGCGGGTCGAGGATGAATACGAGCGCCGGGTCAGCGACCGCAACATCATGCAGCGCAACGCCGAGGCGGGCGACCTCATCACTTTCCTCGTGCGCGAGGGGATGGGCGAGGGCACTGACGTGCTGCTCATCGACGAATCCCTTTGCGTGCGCTGCGACAATTGCGAGAAGGCCTGCGCCGAGACCCATCACGGGATCAGCCGCCTCAATCGCGAGGCCGGCCCGACCTTCGCCATGGTGCATGTGCCGACCTCGTGCCGGCACTGCGAAGACCCGCACTGCATGACCGATTGCCCGCCCGACGCGATCCATCGCGCCGCCAATGGCGAGGTGTTCATCAACGACCAGTGCATCGGCTGCGGCAACTGCAAGAACAATTGCCCCTACGGCGTGATCCAGATGGCGGCGATGCCGGAGGAGAAGCCGAGCCTGCTGAGCTGGCTGTTCTTCGGCGCCGGGCCGGGCCCCGGCGAGGACAAGTCGGAATACGGCCTCAGGCACCGCAAGGGCTCGGCCCACGCCGTCAAGTGCGACATGTGCAAGGGACTCGCCGGCCCCGCCTGCGTGCGCGCCTGCCCGACCGGCGCGGCGATCCGGGTCAACCCGGCGGAGTTCATCGAGGTCATGCGGGCGGCGCGATGAGCCTCAGCGACGCCGCCTCTTCTGGCTCCCGAGGATACCGGCTCCGCCGCCATGTCTCCTTCCTGGCCTACGACAACTTCCGCTATCTGAAGATCGCGCTCATCGCGGTCGCCGCTGCGATCGTCCTCTACGTTGCGGTGCCGCCCTACGGCTCGCGCTACGGCGGCGGCTGGGCCGGCTACACGCTCGGCACGGTCGGGGCGCTGCTGATCCTGTGGCTGACCTGGTTCGGCTACCGCAAGCGCACCTACGATCCCGAGAGCAAATACGTCCGGCCGCACGCCGCCGGCGTGCCCGATGAGATGCGTCAGGTCGAGGACCCGAGCCGGCTGGCTCGCCGCCTCTCGGCGCATGTCTATTTCGGTCTCGCGCTCCTGGTGATCGCGACGCTGCACACCGGCTTCCACTTCGGCTGGAACGTGCACACGCTGGCCTATGCGCTGATGTGCATCGTCATCTTCAGCGGCATCTACGGCGTCTTCGCCTACGTCCGCTATCCGCGGCTGATGACCGA
>JASHUW010000665.1 GCA_030039815.1 Alphaproteobacteria bacterium | reverse complement strand
CGATCGTGCCGTCGGCGAGGCCGGCGACGACCGCCTGGCGGTCGCTCTCGCCGCGCAGCGGCGGCGACAGCTTGGCGAAGGTGCGGTAGTCGCCGATCGCGGTCTCGTTGAGCGCGAAATAGGGCGGGGCGGTGTCGCAGGTCACCGGCAGCCCCGATGCCTTCGCCCTGCGGATCGCCTCGATCGCCGCCTCGGTCGAGACGTGCGCGACGTGGTAGCGCGCGCCGGTGATCGCGACGAGCCGGAGGTCGCGCTCGACCATCATCACTTCCGCGGCCGGCGGGACCCCAGGGAGGCCCAGCCGCGTCGCGACCTCGCCCTCGGTGACCTCACCGGCGCCGGCCAGGCTCGGCTCCTCGGGGTGTTGGATCACCAGCTGGTCGAAGGTGCGCGCGTATGCCAGCACCCGGCGCATCACCAGCGCGTCGGCGATCGCCTTGACCCCATCGGTAAAGCCGAGCGCGCCATTGGCCGCGAGCAGGCCGATCTCGGTCAGCTCCTTGCCGCGCATGCCCTTGGTCGCGGCGGCATAGGTGTGGACCTTGGCGAGCCGCACCTCGCGGGCGCGCCGCGCGAGGAACTCGACGACCGACACGTCGTCGACCGGCGGCTCGGTGTTGGGCAGCGCGACGATCGTCGTCGCCCCGCCGGCGGCGGCGGCCTGGCTGCCGCTCTCGATCGATTCGATGTGCTCGGCGCCCGGCTCGCGCAGCTGAACCCGCATGTCGACAAGGCCCGGCGCGAGGCACAGCCCGGCGAGGTCGATCACCTCGACATCCGGCCCGAGCCCGTCGGCGCTGATGTCGTGGCCAATCGCCGCGATCCGGTCGTCGACGACGATGACGTCGCCGACCCTGTCGAGCCCGCTATCCGGGTCGATCAGGCGCGCGCCGCGAAACAGGCGTCGAAGGCCGCTCATTTTATTGCCGTCATTTGATGGGGGGCCCGTTGCCGAGTTCGCGGGTCAGCAGCTCGAGGCAAGCCATGCGCACCGCCACGCCCATCTCGACTTGCTGGCGAATGAGGCTGCGGTCGATGTCGTCGGCGACGGTGCTGCCGATCTCGACGCCGCGGTTCATCGGCCCCGGATGCATGATCAGCGCGTCGGCCTTGGCGAATTTGAGCTTGTCCTCATCGAGCCCGAAGAAGTGGAAGTATTCGCGCGTCGATGGCACGAACGAGCCGTGCATGCGCTCGCTCTGCAGGCGCAGCATCATGACGATGTCGACGTCCGCGAGGCCTTCCGCCATGTCGTGGAACACCTCGACCCCGAGATGCTCGACCTGGGCGGGCAGCAGCGTGCGCGGCGCGACGACCCGCACCCGCGCGCCCATCGCATTCAGCAGCCAGATGTTCGAGCGCGCGACCCGGCTGTGCAGCACGTCGCCGCAGATCGCCACGGTGAGCCCGCCGAGCTTGCCCTTGCGGCGGCGAATCGTTAGCGCGTCGAGCAGCGCCTGGGTCGGATGCTCGTGGCTGCCGTCCCCGGCATTGATGACGGCGCAATCGACCTTCTCCGACAGGAGCTGCACCGCGCCCGATTCGGGGTGGCGCACGACCAGCACGTCCGGGTGCATGGCGTTCAAGGTCATCGCCGTGTCGATCAGCGTCTCGCCTTTGCGCATCGACGAGACCGCGACCGCCATGTTGATGACGTCCGCGCCGAGCCGCTTGCCCGCCACCTCGAACGAGGTGCGGGTCCGCGTCGAATTCTCGAAAAAGCAGTTGATCAGGGTGCGGCCGCGCAGCAGCGATTTTTTCTTTTCGGCCTGCCGGTTCATCTCAACATAGGTGTCGGCCAGGTCGAGGACATGGTTGATGTCCTCGGGCGTCAGACCTTCGATGCCGAGGAGATGCCGGTGCCGATAGGCATGGGAATCCATAAGTCCGGAACTATAGGGACGCGCCTCTCGGCCAGCAAGGGCGGCAAGGTCGCGGAGACGCGCTGGGGCTTCTTGAAGTTCGCCTGTCGATTTACATATTAACGCAGGAAATTATCCAGGCCGCGTGGCGTTTTGGCAACGTCGCGCGGACTCACGACAGGACTTGGACGGATGAAGCGGCTGTTCTCGGCGCTGGTGCTGATGGGCGGGGTCGCGGCGGTGGTGGCGTTTGCCGTGCACCCGCTGCGCGCTGCTGCGCCGATCCCCGAATTTTCCGGCGGCGTGGTGCCGAGCCTTGCCCCGATGCTGAAGAACGTGACGCCGGGCGTCGTCAACATCGCCGTCAGGGGACGCGAGAAGATTCAGAATCCGCTGCTGCAGGATCCGTTCTTCCGGCGTTTCTTCAATGTGCCGCAGGGGCAGCAGAGCTACGCCGAAACCCAGGCCACCGGCTCGGGGGTCATCGTCGACGCGGCGGAGGGTTACGTGCTGACCAATGCGCATGTCGTCGCCAACGAGACCTCGATCACCGTCACCACCAAGGACAATCGCCGTTTCGCCGCCAAGCTCGTCGGCCGCGACACCGAAACCGACATCGCGGTGTTGAAGATCAGCAGCGATCATCTGACCGCGGTGCCGCTCGGCGATTCCGACAAGCTGCAGGTCGGCGATTTCGTCGTCGCGATCGGCAATCCCTTCGGTCTCGGCCAGACCGTGACCTCGGGCATTGTCAGCGCGTTGGGTCGCAGCGGGCTCGGCATCGAGGGTTACGAGGACTTCATCCAGACCGATGCATCGATCAACCCCGGCAATTCCGGCGGCGCGCTGGTCGATCTGAAGGGCGATCTCGTCGGCATCAACACTGCGATCCTGGCGCCGGGCGGCGGCAATATCGGCATCGGCTTCGCGGTGCCGATCGACATGGCGCGCAAGGTGATGGACCAGCTGATCCGCTACGGCGAGGTCAAGCGCGGCTATATCGGCATATCGATACAGGATCTGACCCCGGACCTCGCCCAGGCGATGAACACGAAAGAGACCACCGGCGCGGTGATCGCCAAGGTCGAGCCCGGCTCCTCGGCCGATCACGCCGGGCTGAAAAGCGGCGATCTGGTGATCGCCGCCAATGGCGTCCCGATCCGCAGCGGCATGCAATTGCGCGATGCCATCGGCCTCACGCGGGTTGGCGACGATGTCGATCTGACCATCGATCGCAACGGCAACGAGCTTAACGTCGCCGTCAAGGTCGCGATGGCGCAGCAGACGTCGAAGCGGCCCGAACCCGAGCCCGAGCGCTGAGCGACGCCATGGCGCAAACCCCCTATGAGGTGCTCGGCGTCAAGCCCGACGCCAGCCCGGACGATATCCGCAAGGCCTATCGCAAGCTGGCGAAGGAACTGCATCCCGACCTCAACCCCGGCAAGCCCGAGGCCGAGGCGCGGTTCAAGACCGTGAGCGCCGCCTATGATCTCCTCTCCGACGCCGACAAGCGGGCGCGCTACGACCGCGGCGAGATCGACGAAAGCGGCGCCGAGCGGCCGCGCTATTCCTATCGCCCGCATGCCGAAGGGGCACAGGGCTGGAAATACAGTTCGCAAGGGAACGTGAACCCCGAGGACCTCGAGGACATCCTGTCGATGTTCGGCGGCGGGTTCGGTGGCCCCGGCGGCATGGGTGGTGCGCGGCGCGGACGGGGTGCGCACGGCGAGCCGTTTCACATGCCCGGCGGCGACCGGCTCTACACGCTGACCGTCGATTTCGTCGAGGCTGCGGCCGGGGCTAAGAAGCGGCTGTCGCTGTCGCCGGACAGCTGGCTCGACGTGACGATCCCGCCCGGTATCGAGACCGGGCAGATGCTGCGCCTCAAGGGCAAGGGCGATCCCGGCATCGGCGGCGGCGCGCCGGGGGACGCGATCATCGAGGTGCATGTCGCGCCGCACCCCTATTTTCGCCGCGACGGCGACAACATCCTCGTCGAGCTGCCGGTCAGCCTTGCCGAGGCGGTGCTCGGCGGCCGCGTCACGGTGCCGACCGTGACCGGGCCGGTGACGATGACGATCCCCAAAGGTTCGGACAGCGGCGCGCAGCTGCGGCTGCGCGCCAAGGGCATCCATCGCCGCGGGCACCCGGGAGGCGACCAGATCGTGACGCTCAAGGTGGTGATCGGCGCCAGCGGCGATCGCGAGCTCGCCGCCTTCCTCGAGACCTGGGCGGCGCAGCATCCCACCGATCCGCGCCGCGGGATGACGTCATGATCGGCTTCGACGAAATGCTCCTGCGCCTCCACGGTCTCGAACGCCGCGAGCTGGTGCGCTGGGTCGAGAACCGCTGGGTGCTGCCCGAGCGCCGCGGCGACGCGTGGATATTCCACGAGGTCGATGTCGCGCGCGTCGAATTGATCTTCGAC
>JASHUW010000664.1 GCA_030039815.1 Alphaproteobacteria bacterium | reverse complement strand
CGCGCATACATGATGCTGCTCTTCGTCGAGAAGAGCGGCCTTGCGGTTGAGGTTAAAGAGGCGATTCGCGCGAGAGTCTGCGAGCAGCTCGCACAAACATGGCAGGGCAAACGCGTCGACCGCGCTTTTCTGCAGTCGCTACACGACCAATTCTCCAGTGAATTGATCGGTCAATTCGACACCGCCGACCGTCTTGCGCCGTTGATGGCCACTGCCTACGGAATCGCCGGGAACCCACGCCTGATCAAACGGTTTCTCAATGCGCTTAGCATCCGAATGGCCATCTCGGGCGCTCAAGGTGTTGGCGTCGACGAAGCTGTCCTCGCCAAGATGCTATTGTTTGAGCGCCTTGGCGATCCCAAGGCATACGCCATCCTCACGAAAGCCGTCACCGAGAACGATGAGGGGAAGCCGCTCGTTCTTTCTGATTGGGAGGCAAAGGCGAATGCAGGTCAAAAGCTCGAACTGGGGGCGCCTTGGGACGATCCGTTCATCCAAGAATGGCTGACGTTGCCTCCTCCAATCGCCGATCGCGACCTTCGCGGTGTGCTCTACGTAAGTCGCGAACACGCTCCGCTTATCACACCGGCGGATCGCCTCTCATCGGAGGCTGCGGAACTCCTCGACGCGTTGCTTCAGCACCCGGACATGGCGGGGAATCTTAAGGACCGCCTGACGAAGCTGCCGCGCGCCGAGATGACTGTCATCGTCGATCGCCTTCTCGATCGTGCTAGACGGGAACAAGAATGGGGCGTTCCTCCCATCCTCGAAGCGTGCCTGGTCGCTACAGAGGCCGATCCGCCGCAGGGCGCACGGCTTGCGGCATTCCTAAGTGAGCGCCCTGCTGCGCAAATCCAGCCGAATATCGTGCCGAAGATTGGAGACCAGCCCTGGGCGAAAGGCGTGATCGAAGCCTGGAGTAAATCAAGCGGGCTATCCGGACCGGTTAAAGCTGCGATTAAGCGCTGGAGGGAAAATGGGAACCTCGCAGTCTAGCCGGGGATCGCCGAGCGGCGTTCCCATGGTTCCTCCTTGGGTGCCAGCTCCCACTTCGCCGCCAGCGCCGCCTGCAGATGGCGACGAACCAGACGCGTCAGACCAAAATAGTCCAGAGGATCAACCGACTCCGAACGCGTCCAATCCGTCCCCGGCATTACCGGTCCCGATAGCGCCTGAGGGGCGCTTCCGCGGTGCCAGACTCAGCCCCTGCAAATTTGCGCGTGCTGGCGACAGTGACGACATGAGGCGCGGCGTCGGCCGTTATGTTCGAACTGGTTACGGCGGCGCTCGTACGGCATCGAGACGCTTTGAAGGTACGGCGGCGACGGCCGGCGCCCTGTACGGAGCGCTGTCAGCTACCGCGACCGGGCAAGCTCCTGCGGCAGGCAGCCCCCTTGACCCTGTTCTCCTGGCGGGGCGCTCGGCCCGCGAAGTCATGGACGCCGTCGTGGAAGCTGTGCGCTCCGCGGACGGGACACAGGACGCCGAAGCCAGCCGCGCGGCAATCAAAGATGCGCTGTCCGAACTCCTTACGAGATTTCAGGATGCGGACCTTTTGATCTTGACACCCGAGCAGCGCGATTTCGCGATCGAGCGTTTCGTTGCAATCGACGTGTACCGACGGTTCGTGCTCGACGTTGGAAATGCAATCCAAGAGAAGGCGCCCTCGGCCGCCGCGGGTCTGTCGCGCCTCAAGCAGGTCAAGGATTACATCAAAGAGGTAATAGCTGCGTCGTTTCGCAAACTGCGGGACTCCGGTAGAGCGATCAGCACCGGAAATGTAAACCAGATTGTCCGCGCTGCCCTCGCCGACACGATGCAGGTCTTCGAGGGATACGCCGAATGAAGCTCGTTTGCGGCCTTCAGGACCACAAGTTCCCGCCTGCTAAAGAAGCTCTGGGGGTAGTCCTGTACGGAGCTCGCGACCGTCAGAGCCGAGGGCAGGCAGGTGCTGCAGTCAGGCACCGGATCACTCGCGACAAACTTCAGCCGGCGACCAAAGCTTGGGATTTCCTCTCGCTCGCACTTGCGGTCACGGCGGCCGATCTCGCAGGTCATCGGAACGAAAGTCCCGATGGCTGGACGCGAGAATTCGAGCTGGACGTTGCTGTCGCCGATCCCCAGTTCTGGAACACGCAAATCGATCTCATCGAGCGGCTGCTCAGTTTTTTGACCACCGACCTTTGGAGCGTTGGTTTTGAGGGCGGTGGCATCTCGCCCGTTCCCGACCGTAAACCAGCTTTCCCCGAAGAAGATTGCGTTGTCCTGGTATCGGGCGGACTGGATAGCCTCGTGGGGGCCATTGACCTATCCGCAGCCGGACGGCGCCCCTTTGCCATCAGCCAGA
Source organism: Alphaproteobacteria bacterium (assembly GCA_030039815.1). GTDB lineage: Bacteria > Pseudomonadota > Alphaproteobacteria > ATCC43930 > CGMCC-115725 > DATARH01. Next base: position 1,788 of record JASHUW010000664.1, on the reverse strand, counting down.
CGGTGCGTGGCGACGCGGAAAACCAGCGGAACTTCGCTCAGATGCTCGGCAGCGGACTTCGGCATTTGCAGCTGAACCACAATACCGAAGTTCCGAACCCTGAGAGCCCGCCCTCACAGCGCGCCCGATCGCTCATTTTCCTGGCGTACGGCGTCTTGGCTGCTACGACGCTGAAGCGTTATCACGCGGGGAGGGATGTGACTCTCTATGTCTGTGAGAACGGATTCATATCCATCAATCCACCCCTCACCGGCGGCCGTCTCGGGAGTCTCAGCACGCGCACCACGCATCCCGAATTCCTCGGATTAGTTCAGACGCTGCTGGCTGCCGCAGGTCTCAGGGTTCGCATAGAAAATCCATACCAGCTGAAAACGAAAGGCGAGATGCTGCGTGAGTGCAAGGACCAGAAAATTTTGCGCGCTCATGCAGCTGAGAGCACAAGTTGTGGCCGCTACAAGCAGTTCGGGTATACGCACTGTGGCCGATGTGTTCCATGCCTCGTTCGCCGGGCGGCCTTTCGCAAATGGGGCAAAACGGACAAGACCAAGTACGTCTATGAAGACCTCGGGAAAGATGACGATGATCACGCGCGGTTTGATGACGTGCGATCCCTGGCGATGGCCATTCAAGAGGTTAAGTCGGATGGCATCGAGAATTGGATCGGGACGTCGCTCAACACCTCCATTCTCGGCGATGTGTCCGATCTGGAAGCTATGATCGGCCGTGGGCTCGCGGAACTCGGCTCCCTATTCAGAGCACATGGTGTCAAGTGATCGATTTTCATTGTCATCTAGATCTTTATCCCGATCCCTCAGCCGTACGGGACGAATGTGACAAGCGCGGCCTGTACGTTCTTTCCGTCACCACGACGCCCTCCGCCTGGCGCCAAACATCGGCTTTGACCGCGGGCGTGAAGCGAATCCGTACCAGCCTCGGCTTGCATCCGCAGCTCGCTCACGAGCGGCAGAGCGAGCTTGCACTCTTCGATGAGTTACTGCCGAACGCGCCTTATGTCGGGGAGATCGGTCTAGATGGGGGGCCTGAGTTTCGCGCCCACTGGCAGATGCAGGTTAACGCCTTTGAACATATCCTAACGCGGTGTTCCGATGCTGGTGGACGGATTATGTCGCTTCATAGCCGTCGCGCCAGCCGTGCGGTGCTGGACATTCTCAAATCCTTCCCCGATGCGGGAACGCCGATCCTGCATTGGTTTTCCGGCAGCCCGCGGGATCTTGATCGTGCCATCGTGCTTGGCTGCTGGTTCAGCGTTGGGCCCGCCATGCTCGTGAGCAAAACCGGGCAGGCACTAGTGGCTCGTATGCCGCGTGAGCGCATCTTGACGGAATCCGATGGGCCGTTCGCCCAAGTGAATGGCGAAACGCTTATGCCGTGGCACGTGGGAAGTACGGTCCGCGATCTCAGCCGGATTTGGTCTATCCCGACCAACGATGTGGATTCCACCATTCGCGACAACCTGCGGCGCTTGACCGAACGCGCGAAAACCGCGGGTGATAAAGCTGAAGCCCAACAGTAGTTCGGCGTGGGGGGCGATTGATCACATGGGCGACGGCGACCGTCACAAACCGGTCGCGTCAACCTCGGCTTTTCGGCGCGACGCTACCGCACCCGGTACATTATCGTCAGATAGCGCTCGTTCTGCGGCTCGTAGAAATAGTAGTGCCGGCCTTCCGCTAACCAATCGACGCCCGACGCCACGGCCGACGCCGCGTGGGCATAGGGCTGAAAGCGCGACAGAAGGCGGTTCCACGCGGTCAGGCAGTCCGAGAA
>JASHUW010000663.1 GCA_030039815.1 Alphaproteobacteria bacterium | reverse complement strand
GCGTTCCTCGTCAAGCACGCGATAAAGGCGACCAAGATCACCCTGCCCGGCCCGTTCACGATGTCGCAGCAGGTGCAGAACGAGTTCTATAAGGACGAGGCCGAGCTCGCGATGGACTATGCCGACGCGGTCAACGCCGAGCTCAAGGAGCTGAAGGCGACCGGGGTCGATGTCGTGCAGCTCGACGAGCCGTGGGTGCGCGCGGCCCCCGACAAGGCGGCAGAATACGGCGTCGCGGCGATCAACCGCGCGCTGCACGGGATCGAGGGGCCGACCGTGGTGCATATCTGCCTCGGCTATGGCCATCTGGTGCACAATAAGCCGAGCGGCTACGCCTTTCTGCCGCAGCTTGCCGACTCGCTGACGAGCCAAGTCTCGCTTGAAGCCGCGCAGCCAAAGCTTGACCTCGGCGTACTCAAGGAGCTCTCGAACAAGACGATCCTCCTCGGCGTGCTCGACCTCGGCACGCCGGAGGTCGAAACAGCCGCGCAAGTCGCGGCTCGGCTGCGCGCGGGCCTAGAGCATGTCGCCGCCGAGCGGCTCGTCGCCGCGCCCGATTGCGGCATGAAATACCTGCCGCGCGAGCGCGCCCGAGCCAAGCTCAAGGCGATGGTCGAGGGCGCGGCGATCGTCCGCCGCGAGCTCACCGGGTGAGGCGCTCGACTCTCCTTGCCCTTATCCTCGCCCCGCTGGCCCTGACGGCGCCGGCGCGGGCCGACAGTGTCGATATTCTTCTCGTGCTCGCCGCAGACGTGTCGCGCAGCATCGACAATGCTGAGTTCGAACTGCAGCGCAAGGGCTACGCCGCTGCGCTCGCCGACCCACGCGTCCTTAAGGCCATCGCCAGCGGCCCGCATCAGTCAATCGGTTTGACGTTTATCGAATGGTCCGACGCGCCGGAGCAGCAGGTCGTTGTCGACTGGACGCGGATCGGCGATGGCGAGGACGCCGCCGCAGTCGCCGCGACGATGCTCAAGGCGCCGCGGTCCTTCGCCAGCCGCACCGCGATCGGCAGCGCCATCGCCTTTTCGATGCAGCGCCTCGCCGCGGCAAAGGACAGCGCCGATAAGCGGATCATCGACGTCTCGGGCGACGGGACCAACAATTCGGGCCAGCCGGTGACCGAGGCGCGCGACCAGGCCGTCACGGCGGGCGTCACGATCAACGGCCTCGCCATCATCAACACGCAAGCCGGGCCGGGCTTCATGATGCACACCCAGCCGCCGGGCGGCCTGCCGGAATACTACCGGCAGAACGTGATCGGCGGGCCGGGCGCGTTCCTGTTGCAGGTCGAGAATTTCGGCACCTTCGCCGAAGCGATGGCGCGCAAGCTGGTCAGCGAAATCGCCGGCCTACCCGATGCTGGCGGCAGCGCCATGTTTGCGGAAACCGAGCGGCAACACCGAACGCCGGCAAATTGACCGACGAGCTTTTTCCTCAGGCGTCGATCTCGGCGAACTGCGGCAGGCCTTCGAGGCGCGCGGCCTCGGCTTCGAGATCCTCGGCGGTGCGGATGCGCGCGTCCCAGATCGCGGGGTTGCCCGTGCGTTCGGCATATTCGCGATACCACGATGCCAGCTCGCGCAATCGTTCCGGCTGCTGACCCAAAATCCCCTCCCCAGCGATACCCCGCGGCAAGGCTCGGTGAAACTGGTTAATTTGGCGTGAAGCGAAGCGGCGCGGCTCAGATCATCCGGCCCTTCGCATCAAAGGCGATCGACACGCCCATAAGTTTGTCGACCGTGGATCCGTCCGCGGCGAGCGGCACCATGAGGCTCTCGGTGGTCTTGACTTCGGGCGCGCAGGGCCAGCGCGGCACGCCCCGCCGCCAAGTCGGACGCTGGTGCTCGACCGCGATCCGAAAGCGATGGCAGGAGCTTTGGTCGCCGACGCTCTGCGGATGCACCTCGTCGAGCCATCGTCCGGTAACTTCCTGGCCGAGCGAGCGCACCATCGCGCTGCCGCACAAGCGAAGACGGTAGCGCAACGGGTTGCGGTAGACGTCGAGCAGCCACAGCCGCGATAGCCACGCGGCCATGTCTTCCGGCGCGACGTGCTGACGCCCCGGCAAGGAACCGGGCGGCGCGATCGACAGCCAGTAATCGTAGAACCGCTGCACAAGCGGGTGCCAGGCGCTGCGATCGTCGGGGATGCGGTGGTCGGTCCACTCGCCGTAATGGCCCACGGCGACCACCTCGCTGCCGTATGCAGCGTTAAATTGTAAATCGATCCCGTGGGACGCCATGATGTTGCAAGTCTGCGCCCCGTTTATTGGCAAATCCTTACCCTTGGGCGGGATGCTTGGCATTAACCTCACGGGCGTGCACCCTGTCGCCGACAGGAGTATTTGCCATGCCCAACGACGTTGCCATCGCCGCCACCCACGAGATCGAAATCCGCGACCTCGAATACCGCCGCGCCGAGGACGGGCCGTTGCTCGCCCGGCTCTACAAACCCAAGGGAAACGGCCCGTTTCCGGCGCTGATCGAGGTGCATGGCGGCGCCTGGGCGGCGGGTGACCGGCTCAACAACGCGCCGCTCGACGAGGCGCTCGCCAAGAGCGGCATCGTCGTGCTGGCAGTCGATTTTCGCATGCCACCCAAGCACCGCTATCCGGCCTCGATCGCCGACATCCATTACGCGACGCGCTGGCTCAAGGCGCATGCCGGCGAGTTCGGCAGCCGCGCTGAGCTGGTCGGTGGGCTCGGCACCTCGAGCGGCGCGCATCAGCTGTTGTTGAGTGCCCTGAAGCCGAGCGACAAGCGCTACGCGGCATTGCCACTGGCCGAGGCCGCCGGGATCGACGCGAGCCTGCCCTATCTCGTGCTGTGCTGGCCGATCTCCGACCCGCTGGCGCGCTATCGGATGGTCAAGGAAAAGGGCAACACGCGGCTTGTCGAGTCGCACGACGCGTACTGGAATTCGGAAGCCGAGATGGGCGAAGGCAACCCACAGCGCATCGTCGAGGCGGGCGAAGCGGCGGGGCTGCCGCCGGCGATCCTGCTCCAGGGCACCGGCGACGACAACGTCACCCCCGACATGGCCGACAGATTCACCGCCGCCTGGCGCACCCGAGGCGGCGCGATCGATTTGCACAAATTCGACGGCCAGCCGCACACCTTTGTGATGCGCGACCCGACCTCGGCTGCCTCGCGCCTCGCCTGCGAATTGGCGCGCGATTTCGTGTTACGGCACGCAAGCCTCTAGCGGAGCTCGAGCAACCAGAGTCGTCGCTCGGCCGAAATCCTCCACGATCAAGAACACTCATCTTTCAGGGGATCGACCATGCTAACCGGGATTTACCAAAGGATCGGATGCATCAGGGCGACGGGGTTCACGATCTTGGCGGCTGCTCTCTTATGGGCCCCGGCCGCGCTGGCACAGGCCGGCGGCGGAAAATATCTCGACGCGAAGTACTGCAGCGACCAGCTGAACCTGAACCCGGGCTCGACCTACGCCGATGGAGCCTGCCAGCTCTGGCGAATGGTGCCCGCGGGCGGTGGCTGGTTCCGGATACAGCTCAAGTACAATGGCAAATATCTCGACGCTGACCATTGCAGCGACGCGCTGAACATGAACCCCGGTTCCGATTACGCCGGCGGCGCTTGTCAGCTCTGGCGGATGATCCCGGTGGGCGGCGGCTGGTCGCGGCTACAGCTCAAGTACAACGGCAAATACCTCGACGCGAAATATTGCAGCGATGAACTCAACATGAACCCAGGCTCCGACTATGAGGGCGGGGCCTGTCAGCTCTGGCGCGCCGTGCCGTACGCGGGCGAATGGGCGCGGCTGCAGATCAAGCATCCGTATTAGCGCGCCGCCATCCGGTTGACGGCCATCTGGCCGTCCTTGATTACCAGCGCGACGTTTTTCGTATCACCCAGCACGGCGATGTCGGCGAGCGGATCGCCACTGACCACGACGAGGTCGGCGAGCTTGCCTTTCTCGACCGTGCCGAGCTCCGCCTCCTTGCCGCAGCATTCCGCGGCCCAGGATGTGCCGGCCTGGATTGCCTGCATCGGCGTGAGGCCCGCCTTGACCAGGCATTCGAGCTCGCCGGCATTTGCCGGATGACCGTGCCCGCCGGCATCGGTGCCGGCAACAACCTTCACACCTGCCGCCAGCGCCTTCCGGATCGCGACGACGTGGTGCTCGTAGAGGTGATGCGCCCGCTCGCGGACGTGCGGTTGCGGCGATTTGCGGTGGTATTCGTAGACCAGGAGGGTCGGCACGAAGACGATGCCGCGCTCGGCCATGCGTTCGAGATGCCGCGGATTTTCGTCGAGGTAGCAGCCATGCTCGATCGAATCGACGCCGGCGTCGATCGCGATATCGAGCCCGCGCCCGCCGAGCGCGTGGCACATCACCCGGCGGTCGAGCGCATGCGCCTCGTCGACCAAGGCCTGCATCTCGTCGAGATTGAAGGCGCTGTCGCGCGGCCCGTGCCCGGGGCGCGAGCTGGCGCCGCCGGTCGTCGCGCATTTGATCACGTCGGCGCCGGCGCGCACCATCTTGCGCACCACCGGGCGGACATCGGCGAGCGTCTCGGCGACACCGCTCGGCAGCAGCGGGTCGCCCGGCACGCAGCAGCAATCGCCCGACGGCGCCATGCGGTCGCCGATCCCGCCGATCGGCGA
>JASHUW010000662.1 GCA_030039815.1 Alphaproteobacteria bacterium | reverse complement strand
GCGAATTGCCTAAATCATGGTCATCGCGATCCTGAGCACGGTTCCGGCGGCGATATCAATGACCGTTTTGTCTGCCATGCCATTCGCGTCTATCGGCAGGCGGCTGGCGACCCCATCTATCGGGCCACATCCTCCGTCAGGAGAATCTCGCCATGATCGAGCTTCGACCCTATGCCAGCCTCGGCGGCGCCAATCACGGCTGGCTCGACACCCGCCATCATTTCTCCTTTGCCGACTATCGCGACCCCGAACGAAAGAATTGGGGCCTACTGCGAGTCTGGAATGACGATACCATCGACCCGGGTACCGGCTTTCCTCCCCATCCGCACCAAGACATGGAGATCATCACCTACGTCCGTGAAGGCGTAATCACCCATCAGGACAGCCTCGGCAATATCGGGCACACCGCGGCAGGCGATGTCCAGGTGATGAGCGCTGGCACCGGCATCCGCCATTCCGAGTTCAATCACGAGCCCCATCAACGCACACGTTTGTTCCAAATCTGGATCATTCCGACCGAATATGGCGGCGCGCCCTATTGGGACAGGCGGCCCTTTCCCAAGGCTGACCGCGCCGGCGCTTTCGTGACCCTGGCGAGCGGCCTTCCCGGCGACAAGGATGCGCTGCCGATCCGCACCTCGGCCCGCGTGCTCGGCGCGACATTGAAAGCCGGGCAAGAGGCCGAATATCGCCTCGCCGGCCGCCATGCCTATCTCGTGCCGGCCGCCGGCAGGATCGATGTCAACGGCGTCACCGCCGGAACCGGCGACGGGCTGGCGATCGCCGATGAGAGCGTGTTGCACCTCACCGCCAGCGAAGACGCCGAGCTGGTGTTGGTCGATACCGAATAGCGGCCGCCTTCTGACCGAATGCGCCTGGCGCATGGCGGGAATGCGATGCGTTGCATTCCCGCCAATTCGGAACATATAGGGAACGATATTGAAATTGTCGTTTGGCGATTGGTCGAGGGCGGCGGCAAGCGATTGAAACAGGAGGCGCTATCCACCTGTTATTTTCGCCGATAACAGGTGGATAACAGGAGGTGAACCTCCTGATAACGAAAACGAACGCTTTCCGGTCCAAGAAGGGATGCTTGCGCCACCGCGCATTAACAAAGAACAATAACCAAAACGCAGGGGAGAGACGCCGTGGCCGAAGCCGTGCTCGAGTCAGCCGTACCCGTCGCCACCATCGCCGCGCGAATTGACCGGCTGCCGCCGTCGCCCTATCTGCGCCGGTTCATCGTGCTGTTGGCGTTGGGCGCGTTCTTCGACGTGTTCGACAACGGCCTCATCTCGTTCATCGCGCCAGGCCTCTACAAGGCCGGGATCATGGTGCCGACGACGCAGGCGTTCTTTGACGTCCACGGCTATGCCAGCCTGATCTCCGCCACCTTCGTCGGCATGTTCATCGGTACCCAGGGCCTAAGCCCGCTGTGCGACCATTTCGGCCGGCGCACGGTGTTCACCTTCGCGCTCTGCTGGTACTCGATCTGCACCTTCATCATGGCGCTGCAATCGACCGATGTCGGTCTCGTGTTTTGGCGTTTTCTCTGCGGGATCGGGATCGGCGTCGAATTCGTGACGATCGACACCTACCTCTCTGAGCTCGTGCCGGTGGAGCGGCGCGGCAAGGCCTTCGCCTTCACCTCGCTGATCGGCACCACCGCCTATCCGATCACCGCGTTTCTCGCCTGGGCCTTTGTGCCCTATATGCCGCTCGGCATCGACGGTTGGCGCTGGGTCCCGCTGATCGCCGCGGTCGGGGCGATCATCGCCTGGTTGCTGCGCTTGGGCCTGCCGGAATCGCCGCGCTGGCTTGCCCAGCACGGCCGCCGCGAGGAGGCCGAACGCATCACCTCGATGATTGAGTCGCGCGTCCAAGCGAGCAATGGCGGGCGCCCGCTCCCCGAGCCGCACATCCTCGAAGACGAGGTCGAAATCGGCAAGGGCGCGTTCCACGAGATGTTCAACGAGACCTACCGCAACCGCACGATCATGCTGATCATCTTCCAGTTGCTGCAGACCGTCGGCTATTACGGCTTCACCAGCTGGGTCCCGACGCTGCTGCTGGCGCAGGGCATCAACGTCACCAAGTCGCTCGCCTACACGATCATCATCGCCGCCGCGAACCCGCTCGGCGCGTTTGCCGCGACCCGGTTCGCCGACAAATGCGAACGCAAATGGCAGCTCGCCTTCGCTTCCCTCGGCATCGCCGGGTTTGGCCTTATCTTCGCGCAGATGACCGCGGCGCCGGGCATCATGACGGTGGGCGTGCTGATCGCGTTCTGCAACACCGTGCTGGCCTATTCGCTGCACGCCTACCAGTCGGAGCTCTACCCCACCCGCATCCGGGCGCGGGCGGTCGGCTTCACCTATGGCTGGAGCCGGTTCAGCACGATCTTCATCGGCTTCATCATCGCCTTCTGCCTGCGCAACTACGGCACGATGGGCGTGTTCACGTTCATCGCCGGGTCGATGATCATCGTGTTCTTCATCATCGCGATCATGGGCCCGCGCACCACGGGCCTCAGGCTGGAGGCGATCTCGCGATAAATTTCCCTCTCCGCCCAGAGGGACGAGCGGTCGATCACTGCGCGACCCACCCGCCATCGATCGACAGCGCCGCGCCGGTCATCGTCGACGCCGCCTCGCCGCACAGGAACACGGCGAGCGCGCCGATCTTCTCGGGTGTCGTGTATTGCAGCATCGGCTGCTTCTCGCGCAGCAGATCGTCGTGGGCCTGCTGGTAGGGGATGCCCTGTGCCGCGGCGCGCGCCTCGATCTGCTTCTTGACGAGGTCGGTGAGCACCCAGCCCGGGCAGATCGCGTTGCAGGTGACGCCGGCGTTCGCCGTCTCGATCGCGATCACCTTGGTCAAACCGACCAGCCCGTGCTTGGCGGTGACATAGGCCGCCTTCTCGCCGCTCGCGACGAGCCCATGCGCCGAGGCGATGTTGATGATCCGCCCCCACCCTTTTCTCGTCATATGCGGCAGCGCCGCCTTCGCGCCGTGGAAAGCGGCCGACAAATTGATCGCGATCACCGCGTCCCAGCGTCCCTCGGGAAAGTCGACGACCGGTGCGACGTGCTGGATGCCGGCGTTGTTGACGAGGATGTCGACCCCGCCCAGCTGTTCGACCGCCATCGCTACCATGTCGCGGATGTCGGCGGGCTTTGACATGTCGGCCGGCGAATAGGCGACGCGCACCTTGTTGTCGTCGCCCAGCTTCTTGGCGAGGGCCGCGATCGCCGCGGGATCACCGAACCCGTTCAGCATGATGTCGCAGCCCTCGGCGGCGAGCGCGGTGGCGATGCCGAGGCCGATGCCGCTGGTCGAGCCGGTAACGATCGCGATTTTGCCCTGCAACATGAGTCGGGTCCTCCTGTTGGAAGACTTACTCCGCCCCCGGGATGCGGCGCAATGCGACCGGATCGGCGAAGCCCTTGACGCGCGCCGTCTCGGCCTTGGCGCCGAGCGCGGCGAGGCGCTCGGCGACGCCCGGCTCGCCGGCCATCGTCTCCGACAGCACGACGTCGCCGCCCGCGCTCTCGCCCTGCAGCCGCGCCGCGAGGTTGACCGTGCTGCCGAAATAATCGAGCCGATCGTTCAAGGTCACTGCGATGCAGGCGCCGCTGTGCAGCCCAATCTTGACCAGGATCGCCACGCCCTCGGCGCCGGTCTCGGCCGCGAGCTGGCGATTGAACGCGGCGATGTCGTCGCGGATCGCCAGCGCCGCGTCGAGCGCGTTCGCCGGGTCGCTGAAGGCCGCCATCACCGCGTCGCCGATCGTCTTGACGACGGCCCCGTCATGCTCGCGCACCGCCCGGGTGAGCACGGCGTAATGCTCGCGCACAAAGCCGTAGGCGCGCGCGTCGCCGACCCGGTTGTAAAGGTCGGTCGAGCCTTTGATGTCGGTGAACAGGAAGGCGATGCGACCGATCGCCACCTGATCGCCGGGCCGCAGCACCGCATCGGCGAAGAGGTCACGAAACGCCTGCATTGTCGTCGCCTCGTGCGCGGTCAGCGCGTCCTGCGCCCAACGTCGATCCTCGATCACCAGCGTTTGCGGTCGGCGGCTCTCGTTGCGCGCGACGATGATCCCCGGCGCCGCAAGCGCGCCCAGCACCGGATCGCCGTCACCGAGCGCGATCTCGGGCGGGCGCCCGTCTCCGACGGAAAATTCGACACTGCCGCCAGGCTCGACGGTGCGCGCGCGGTAGGCGCCATCCGGCAAATCGGCCTCGATCTCCGCCCGCTCGCCAGGCGCGAGGCGTTGCTGCACCTTGATGTGTTCGGAGAGCAGCGGGCTCGCCAGGCAATAGCCGCCGGCGCCGAGTTCGCGCACGCTCGCTGCGGGCTCGAAGGTGACCTCGACATTGCGCGTGAAATCGCGCTCGTAATCGATGTTGCACGACGAGCAGTGCGCGCCGTGCGGCAGCTGGTCGAGGCTCGTCGCGGTGAGCTTGGCGCCGCGGCATTGCGGGCAGACCAGGTCCCAGCGCAAGGTCAGCAAGCCCTCGCGCACCGCGGCGAGGCAGGTTTCGATCGCGAGGCGTGGCGCCACCCGCCAGCGCCGCGCCAGCGCGCGTGGCCGCATCCGTTCGAGCTCGGTCTCGGGCGCGCCGAGCAGATGATCGGCGAGCTTCAGCGCGGCTTCATGGCCGCGCTCGGCGAGCGCTTTCGCCTGCGCCGTGACGCGGCTCTTCACCGCCGGCGACACGGCTGGCGCGGCGTCGGCGAAATCGGGCGGCTGGTTCATCTCGGCGAAGCGGGCAGCCTCGCGAAAATGACGGTCGAGCGTCTTGCCGGTGCTTTTGAGGCCGCCGCAGCGCATGGCCAGCGCCAGCGGCCAGCACAGCTCGAACGTCGATCGATAGCGCAGCCGCGTGCCGCCCGGCTCCGGATCGAGCATGATGCGGCTCTTGAGGCCGCGGATCAGCCGGCTGCGGAAGTGGCGCTCATGGCGATAGCTTCGTCCGGCGATCCATTCCGGCACGCCCTCTTCCCAGGCGATCGTCATCCCGAGGTGCCGCGCGCGGCCGATGCGTTCGACGGTGCCGTCGGGACGCGCGGTGTCGGTCACCGTATAGCGCGGAAAACCGGCGGCCTCACCGATCTTGGCGGTGTCGGCGACAAGCGGCCACAGCGCCTCGGGCGAGGCGGCGAAATGCCACTCCCATTCGCGCTCGACGACCGCCATCGCGCCTTCCCGCAACAATTACGCGCGGAACTATAGCGGGGTTTCGCCGCCCGACCCGATTGCAATGGCGTGAAGGGCGGGCTAATCAAACCCCATGCCGTCCAAAAAGAACCCGCTGAACCTCAACCCGCTGCAGCTCAAGACCCTGACTCTGCTGCAGGCTATCGCCACGTTGCCCGATGCCAAGCCGGGCGAGGACGAGGACAGCGTGCTGCTGACCAGCCTGCCCGACCCGCATGGCGACCATTTTCACCTCGGCGACGCGATCGTCGCGGCGAAGGACGCGACCGGCCTGCGCAATCCCGCGGTCTGGGCGGCGCTCGAGCGCAAGGGTCTGGTCAAGACTCAGTTCCCGCAATCGGCGACGCTGCTGGCCGCCGGCCGCGATTACGACACCGGGCTCAAGGACGCGATCCTGCACCGCGCGGGCCACTAGCGTTTCCTGAGTTTAAGAACGCTCCCCGGCTTGAGCCCGGAAGCCGTTAGGGCGAGCCGGAGGCTCTACCAATTAAACCGCGCACCGACCATCGTCGGCTTCACCCCGGCCGCCGCCGC
>JASHUW010000661.1 GCA_030039815.1 Alphaproteobacteria bacterium | reverse complement strand
AATTCGGTCGAGGCCGGGGCGCACAAGCTGCGCATCAGCGCGGTCCGAGATGGTGGAAATGCCATCATTGATGTGGCCGACGACGGCCCGGGCCTGCCGCCGCGCGCCCGCGAAAACCTGTTCCGACCTTTCGCCGCCTCGGCGCGGCCCGGCAGCAATGGCCTCGGACTGGCCATCGCGCGCGAGCTGATGCGCCTGCACGGCGGCGACTTGGCGCTCGTTGCCTCGACCGGCAATGGCACGACCTTCCGCCTGACCATGCCGGCGGCAAAAAAGGCACCGGTCCGTGCCGCAAACCGCGCGATGGCGGCGAAATGACTAATCGAGCGCCAGGGTCAGCGATTTGAGATAGGCGCTCTCCGGCAGCGCCATGTGCACCGGATGGTCGGGACCGGCTCCCGCCTCGCGCAGGATGCGGGCGGTGCGGCCCGCATCCGCCAGGCCGCGCCGCGCCGCCTCGGCGAAATCCGCCGCGGGCACATTGTGCGAGCATGACGCCAGGAAGACGATGCCGCCGGGCGCCGTAAGGCTCGCGGCGAGCCGCGCGAGCTTGCGGTAGCCGCGCAGCGCCGCCGGCACGTCGCGCCGTGAGCGGGCAAAGGCCGGCGGGTCGGCGATCACGACATCGAAACGCTCGCCCGCGGCACCGAGCGACGCGGCCTCGGCAAAGACCTCGGCGCGGCGGAATTCGCAGATTTCGGTCACGCCGTTGACGCGGGCCGCCTCGGCGGCGAGGGCTAATGCGCCCTCCGAACGGTCGATGCCGGTCACCGAAGCCGCACCGGAACACGCCGCCTCGACCGCGAACCCGCCGGAATAGCAGTAGAGATCGATGACCCGCGAACCGCGCGACAGGCCGGCGACAAAGCGGCGATTGTCGCGCTGGTCGAAAAACCAGCCGGTCTTCTGGCCGCCGAGCACGTCGGCCATGAAGGTGACACCGTTTTCCTCGACCGGCACCGGCCCCTCGACCGCCCCGACCGCCACCCGCACCTCCGACCCAAGCCCTTCGAGCGCGCGCGCCGGGCTGTCGTTGCGCAGCACGATCGCCTCGGGCGCAAGCAATGTGGTGAGCGCATCGATGATCGTCGGCTGCAGCCTGTCCATTCCGGCAGCGTTCGCTTGCATGACAAGCACTTGACCGAACCGGTCGATCACCAGCCCGGGCAACCCGTCGGCTTCGGCATGGATCAGCCGGTAATAAGGCACCGGGCAGAGCCGCTCGCGCAGCTTGAGCGCGCGCTCGAGGCGGCGCAGCAGAAAGCGGCGTCCGATCGGCCGCGCCGCGTCGCGGTCGAGGAGGCGCGCGGCGAGCAGCGTGTGCGGGTTGAACATGGCAACGCCAAGCGGGCGCCCGTCGGCGCGCTTCAGCGTCACCAGGCCGCCGGGCGGCAGCGCCTTGGCCGCCGCATCCATCTGCACCTCGTTGGAATAGACCCACGGGTGCCCGGTCTCGGCGCGGCGATGGCCGCCAGGCAGCAAGGTCACGACCGGACGCGCTTCCGGATCATCTTCGGCCGGGGCCGCCAGAGCCTCGGTGGTTTCCAGAATGGTCATGTGATCCCTACATACGAGCGGGCGGCGATTAGGCCCGGAAGCCTCGCCGAGTCAAACGCTATCACCGCCGAATGGCTGCCGCGCCGCGTTCGATCTTGCGCTGTGGCCATAGGGTAGAGTAGTTGTTCCCGCCCTCGCGGCGGGACGCCGCCGATATGCGCCCGTAGCTCAACTGGATAGAGCGCCTGACTACGGATCAGGAGGTTAGGGGTTCGACTCCTCTCGGGCGCGCCACCCTCTCATACGGAAATTCGCGCCATGAGTGACTGGAGCGCGGTGACCCGGCCGATCCCCGTTCCCAACGAGTGGACCAAGCCGTTCTGGGATGCCGCGAAGCGCGGCGTGGTCGAGCTGCAGCGCTGCCAGAGCTGCGGGCATTTCCAGCACCCGCCTTACGCGACCTGCACGCAGTGCGTCTCGACCGACCTCAAATTCGAGCCGGTGCGCGGCGCCGGGACCATCTACGCCTACACGATCATGTACCACACCGGCGACAAGCGCTTCGCGTCGGCGGTGCCTTACGCCAGCATCATCGTTGAGCTCGACGACGCACCCGGGGCGCTGATGGCCGGCAACCTGCTCGACGCCGAATACACCGAGGCGAAGGTCGGGCGACGCGTCGAGGTGGTGTTCGAGAAGCTCAACGACGACATCACCCTGCCGCAGTTCCGGCTGGCGTTGGAATGATGAAGGCTGCAAGGGCGACAAAGCGCCCTTCGAGGCGCCTGACGGCGCACCTCAGGGTGAGGGAGGTTTGTCGATGGCATCAAGAAAAGACCTCATCCTGAGGTGCCCCGGCGAAAGCCGGGGCCTCGAAGGACGCAAAGCGCCGGTCCGGCTGCGGTAAAGGAACAAGCGCCATGTGGGAGAACCGCTGCAAGATCGCCGTGAGCGGCGTCGGCTATTCGAAGGTCACCCGCTCGGCCGAAATCCCGCTCGCCGCGCACGCGCTGACCGCGGTCAAAGAGGCGGTCGCCGATTCCGGGCTGCAAATGTCCGATATCGACGGGCTTGCGACCTATCCGGAATTGCCGGCCACCGGCCACGCCGAGGTCGACGGCATTTCCATCGTCTCGGTCAATTGCATGATGGCGATGCTGAAACTGCCGAACCTCACCTGGCACATCCAGGTCGGCAGCGTGAACATCGGCGGCGCGGTGCAGCAGGCGGTCAACGCGCTCCTCGCCGGGGTGTGCAAATACGCCGTCGTCTGGCGGGCGATGCACAACCCGCGCGGCACCTACCAGAACCTGCCCTCCGGCAACGCCGCGGGGGCAACACAGTTCACCGCGCCCTACGGCTTTGGCGGGCCGGGCCAGGGCATGGCGGTCGCCTACACCCGCTGGCTGGAGCGCAACGGGCAGAGCCGCGACAAGATGGCGACGCTCGCCGTCACCCAGCGCAAGCACACCCAGCACAACCCGCACGCCTATTTCTACGGCACGCCCTTGAGCCGCGAGGATTATTTCGCCTCACGCATGGTCGCCTACCCGTTCTGCCTCTTCGATTGCGACATCCCGGTGCAGGGCGCGGTGGCGATCGTGCTGACCACCGCCGATCGCGCGCGCGACCTCAAACCCACCCCCGCTTATCTCGCCGGCTACGGCGAGCGACTCAAATTCGAGGTCGCCGGCCGTATCGGCAGCCTTGCCGACTACATGGAGGGCGGCGCCAGCTCGGCGAAGCTCACCTGGGAGCGTTCCGGCTTCGGCCCCAAGGATGTCGATGTCGCTCAGATCTACGACGGCTTCTCAGCTTCGGTGATCTACGGCCTTGAATCTTATGGTTTCTGCCGGGAAGGCGAGGCGCTCGACTTCATCCAGGACGGGCGCATCGAACTCGATGGCGAGCTGCCGCTCAACACCTTTGGCGGCAGCCTCGGCACCGGCCGCATCCACGGCCTGTGGCACATCATCGAGGGCGCGCTGCAGGCTTCCGGCCGTGCCGGCTCGCGCCAGGTCAAGGACGTCAACGTCTCCTTTGTCGGCGCCAGCGCGCCGATCGTCACCGGTACGACCTTCATCTTCGTCAAGGAGCCGTATTGAGGCGAGGCCGCCCGATGTCCCGCGTCGTCGTCATCGGCAACGCGGGCGGCGGCAAATCGACGCTTGCCCGCGACCTCGCCGGAAGGCGGCGGCTGAAACACATCGAGATTGATAAGCTCTTGTGGCAGGACGGCTGGGTGCTGACGCCAGAGGATGTCTACGCGCGGCAGCACCGTGAGATCATCGATCAGGATGAATGGGTGATCGATGGCCTCGGCCGCCAGGAGTCGATCGCCGAGCGGATCGGCCGCGCCACCGAGATCATCCTGATCGATATGCCGTTGTGGATGCATTTCTGGCTCGCCGCGGACCGCCAGATCGCGTGGGCGAGCGGGAAGTTGGAGCACACGCCCGCCGGCATCGCGCAAATGCCGCCCACCA
>JASHUW010000660.1 GCA_030039815.1 Alphaproteobacteria bacterium | reverse complement strand
TTGAAGAGCGGTTCGGCCTGATCGAGGGCCCCCTCGGATGTATAGAGATCCGCCAGGTTGTTTTGGCTCAACGCGACACTGATATTGTCTGGCCCGAACGCTTTCAGCCTGATCGCCAGGGCGCGCTTGTAGAGGGGCTCCGCCTGGTCATAGAGGTTCTGAGCCTGGTAAAGGGCCGCAAGATTGCTCAATGCGCGCGCAACATCGGGATGCTCGGGGCCGAGCGCCTTTTCATCGACTTCCAAAGCACGCTTGAGCAGCGGCTCGGCTTCGCCGTAGCGACCTTCTTCCTGATAAACTTCGGCGAGGTTGTTGAGTGCGGTCGCGACATCCCGATGCCCAGGACCGAGAGCCTTCTCGAAAATCGCCAAGGCGCGTTGCAAGAGAGGCTCCGCGGCGCTGTACCGCCCTTCCCGATGGTAAAACTCGGCGATGTTGTTGAGGCTATCGGCAACCGCCGTGTGGTCTGGCCCCAGCACCTTTTGGCGGATCGCGAGCGATCGCTGATAGAGTGGCTCGACCTCCCCGTAACGGCCTTCGTCGTCATAGATACTCGCCAGGTCGTCCAGGCTTAGCGCGACATCAGGATTATCCGGCCCAAGGGCTTTTTCGCGGATCGTCAATGCCCGCTGATAAAGCGGCTCCGCGTCGGCAAAGCGGCCAAGCTCTCGATAAAGATCGGCAAGATTGCCTAACCGAAAGGCAAGGTCGGGGTGGTCGGGGCCGAGTGCCGTCTCGGTGATTTTCAGGCTGCGCTGGAGGACGGTCTCCGCCTCCTTGTAGCGGCCTTCGTCGCGATAGATCAGCGCCAGATTGTTGAGAACTGTGGCCACGTTGGGGTGGTTCGGCCCCAGCACCTTTTCGTCGATCGCCACGGCGCGTTGCTGCAGCGGCTCCGCGTCGCTGTAGCGCCCGGCGCGCTCGTAGAGTGTCGCCAACTCATTTGAGGCAACGGCCGTGGCGAGATTATCGGGGCCGAACGCTTTGTCGTAGATCGCGATCGCCCGCTTGAACATGGCTTCGGCGTCGGCGGTGCGCCCCTGTTCGCGATAAAGCTGCCCCAGATCGGTCAGGCTGGTCGCGATTAAAGGATTATCGGGATCGAGGGCCTTCTCGCGGATCGCCAGCGCGCGTTCGTGTAACGGCGCCGCTTCGGCGTAGTGGCCCCACATCCGGTATAATTCAGCCAAATTGTGAAGCGCCGTAGCGACCGCGGGATCGTTTTCGCCGTGGACCTTTTCCTCGATCGCGAGGCTGCGCTTGAAGAGGGGCTCGGCCTCGGCATAGCGTCCCTGGCCTTGGTAAACTAGGCCCAGACCGTTCAGGCTGAGGGCCACGTCGCCATGCTCCGGCCCCAGTGCTTTTTCCCGGATCGCCAGCGCGCGTTTGCCGGGCGGTTCGGCATCGTCGTATCGCCCTTCGGCGATATAGAGCCGGGACAAGTTATAGAGAGCGTTGGCGATCGCGGGATCGTCCGCACTGAGCGTCTTCTCGCGGATCTCGAGGCTCCGCTTGAAGAGTGGCTCGGCTTCCGGATAACGGTTCATAAGATAATAGAGCAGCGCGAGGTTGTTCAGGCTGAACGCGACATCCCGGCTGTCAGGCCCCAGCGTCCGCTCGCGCAGCTCGAGGGCACGCTTGAATAGCGGCTCCGCCTCGTCGTAATGGTCCTGGTTCTGGAGAGCGGTCGCCTGATCGTTGAGCTTCTGCGCCTCGGCGAGCGGATCGTCCGCCGCGACCGGCCAGGGTACGACAAGGAAGAGGAAGAGAACTATCGAGAGATTTCGAGCCCAACTCACAGGGGCGCCGCTGCGCTGTATGCGGATTGATAGCATCTCGCTGTCTGGTGCTCAGCGTCTGGTTACACGGCGCGGATTGCGGAACCTGCAGTTTTTCGCGGTGTTTGGCGATCCAAAGACCGGATCCGAAGACATTAACCACGACAAAGCCGGAACGCCCCATCAACGTCAGATTCAAAAATATCAAATAAATCATGGCATTGATCCAGATCAATGCTGGAAACAATCGGGTGATCGCTTTATGGAGCCATCGCTGATGTCGGCCGCTCGGTCCATCATTTCGGCGATCCAATAGGTTGTGACCAGCTGCGACGTAGCCGGTATATAGCAATGTCGACGAAACCGCGCAGACAGGAGCTAACGGATGTCTAACTTGTCAACCTCAGCGGTGTTTAGCGTTATGACCACCGGAATCCGGAGAATGTCGATGAAGCGCCTTCCCCTTCTTTATGGTGTCGGGCTCGTGACGGTTTTGGCGATGAACCCTGCAAGTGCCGGTAATCGTGACTTCACGCTCATCAACGACACCAGGAGCATTATCGATCAGGTGATGATTTCGACGTCTGACGATAATAGATGGCATCCGACTAACGGCTTCAAAGCCCTTAAACCTGGCGAGTCGTCGTCAATACTATTTGACGTCAACGATCAGAATAGTCCGTGCACTCTTCAACTCAAAATACACTTACAGAACAGTGGTGCCACCGTCGAGTGGGATCAAGGATTTAATTTTTGCCAGCTACATAAAATTAAAGTGTGGTACAATTACGATAATGATGCGTACCGGGTTACTTACTACTGATCCGCAGACTTTCACCCCTTCTTGCGAGGGTTAGGAGCTTTCTCCTGCCACTGCTCCAGGGGCGGTAGCCACAACGGACCGCGACGGCGCCACGCCTATCGAGCCGGCGTGGGCGCCAGCCGCGTGCCCACAAATCGCTCCGGTTGGGGTGTTCTTCGGGCTGTACCCGGCGCGTAAGGGCAGTTGGCCTTAATCCAACCGACGCGCTACGAACGAGGGCGGCCCCTGGCGCACCCGTTTCTCGTCGTGTAGGTGTGAGAGCGACCGCTGGCGGCGCACCGAGCCCTCCAGCAAAAGCGGCCTCAGCGCGTGCTCCTGTTCCCTAGTGGTCGATCGTTCGCGATGGCTCGTTCAGCCCCCGTAGATCGAGGTTCAGCCGCAGCACACTGACCCGTGGCTCGCCAAAGATGCCAAGAGCCCGCCCGATCGTGTTTTTTGCGATGAGTGCCGCGATCCGATCGGCCGGGACGCCTCGCGCTGCGGCGACCCGCGGCATCTGCAGCGCGGCGTAGGCAGGGCTGATATCGGGGTCAAGACCGGAACCGGATGCGGTGAGCATATCCGCCGGCAGGTTTCTTCCCACAAGTTCCGGCTGTTCGGCCTCGGCTGCCCTTCGGTCGGTCCTGAGCCGCTGCGCGAGAGCGCGGCTCGTCGGCCCGAGATTCGAGCCGCCCGACGCGGCAGCGTTGTATGGCGCGTCAATCGTCTTGGCGGAATCCCGCGTGTCGGCGGCAATCGTCGCCGAGGGACGACCGTGGAACCACTGCGGCCCCGACCATTCCTGGCCGATCAGTTGCGAACCGAGGATGGTACCATCAGCAGCCTTTACGAGGCTCCCGTTCGCCTGGCGGGGTAGCAGCCACTGGCCGAGCCCCGTCACTGCCAGCGGGTAGGCAATGCCGCACAACAGCCACATCACCAGCGTGGCCCGCAATGCCGGAAGGATGATCGCGCGCATCGGTTGCCTCACGGCACTAAAGAGAGGGACAGGTCGATCAGCTTGATGCCAATAAACGGCGCGATCAGACCGCCAAGGCCATAGACCGTCAGGTTGCGATAGAAGGTCGCCTCCGCGTCGGTCGGGCGGAAGCGCACGCCGCGTAACGCCAGTGGGATCAAGGCCGGGATGATCAGCGCGTTGAAAATGAGGGCCGACAGCACCGCGCTTTGCGAGGTCCGCAGGTTCATGATGTTGAGTGTCGCAAGACCCGGCAGGGCGCCGATGAACATCGCCGGGATGATCGCAAAATATTTCGCCATGTCATTGGCGATCGAGAAGGTGGTCAGCGCGCCGCGGGTGATCAGCATCTGCTTGCCGATGGCGACAAGATCGATGAGCTTTGTCGGGTCGGAGTCGAGATCAATTAGATTGGCTGCCTCTTTGGCCGCGGCGGTGCCGGAGTGCATCGCGACGCCGACATCGGCCTGCGCCAGAGCGGGGGCGTCGTTGGTGCCGTCGCCGGTCATCGCCACGAGCCGGCCGCGCGCCTGCTCGCGGCGGATCAGGCGGAGCTTTTCCTCGGGTTTGGCTTCGGCGATGAACTCATCGACCCCGGCCTGTTCGGCGACCGCCGCCGCGGTAACGGGGTTGTCACCGGTGACCATGACGGTGTGAATCCCCATGTCGCGCAGCCGCGCGATGCGCTCGCGGATGCCGGGCTTTGGCACATCTGACAGGGCGATCACACCGAGAATATGCCCATCGACCGAGACCGCCAGTGGCGTCGATCCCCGCCGCGCGACGCGGTTGGCGACATCCCAGAGATCGGGTGGCGCGGGCATATCGAAGCGTTGGGCGGCATGCTGAATGACCGCTTCGACCGAGCCCTTACGGACGATGCGGCCATCACGCAAGTCGACTCCGCTCATTCGCGTCTCTGCTGAGAAATCGAACGGCAGCGCGCCTTCGACCGCACCCACGGGGAGCACGCCGTCTCTCTCTGCAAAGGCGACGACGGTCCGGCCCTCCGGCGTCGTGTCGAACGACGAGCCGAGATAGGCCGCCTCGATCAAATCGCTCGCGCGGACGCCCTCCAGCGGGATGAACTCGGTCGCTTGACGGTTGCCGACCGTGATCGTGCCGGTCTTGTCGAGAAGCAACGTGTGCACGTCACCAGCTGCCTCGACCGCTTTGCCCGACATCGCCAGCACGTGAAAGCGCATCGTGCGGTCGATGCCGGCGATGCCGATTGCCGAGAGCAGCGCCCCGATCGTCGTCGGGATCAGCGCGACGAGCAGCGCGATCAGATCCGCGACGTTGAGCTGCGCATGGAGATAGACGGCGACAGGCGCCATCGCCGCGACGACGATGACGAAAATAAGCGTCAAGATCGCGAGCAGGACGGTGAGCGCGATTTCGTTGGGTGTCTTTTGGCGTCGCGCGCCTTCGATCAGATGGATCATGCGATCGAGAAAGCTTTCGCCTGGGTTGGCGGTCGCACGGATTCGCAGCCAATCGGAGACGACCAGCGTGCCGGCCGTTACTGACGAATAAATGTCGGCGCCGGCTTCCTTCAGAACCGGTGCCGCCTCGCCCGTGACGGTCGACTCGTCGACATAAGCCTTGCCTTCGAGGACTTCGCCATCGGTCGGAATCAGCTCCAGTTTGTCCACGCGGACAATGTCGCCCTTATGCAGCGCGGCGGCCGGGACTGTTTCAATCTCACCGTTCGGCAAGATCCGGCGAGCGACCAATTCGATCCTTGTGCGCCGTAGCTCGGCGGCTTTTGCTTTGCCACGTCCTTCGGCGAGCGCTTCTGCGGCATTGGCGAACCACACCGTCAGCACCAGGATCACCGTGACTGTCGCGTTATAGAGTGAACTTGCTGTTGAAGGGCCAAAGAGGTCGGGCTTCACCGTCAGGGATGCAGTGATGATGGCGCCGACCCAGACGACGAACATCACCGGATTGCGGATCTGGATGCGCGGGTCGAACTTGCGCAGCGATGCGGTCAGCGCCTGGACCAACAGCTCGCGACCGTATGCCTGACCGAGCAGCGGGCTTTTACCCTCAACGCGCAGAAGGCCGGGAGACAACTGGTCCATCAGTACGTGTATCCATGGACCATGGCAAACGCTTCGGCGATTGGCCCGAGGACCAGCGCGGGAAAGAAGGTCAGCGCCCCGACCACGAGGATCGTGCCCAGCCAGAAGGCACCGAACTTCAAACTATCGGTTTTTAGCGTCCCGACCGTTGTCGCGAGCGTTGGTTTGGCGGCGATCGAGCCCGCGACCGCCATCATGAAAATGATCGGCGGATAGCGCCCGACCAGGATGACCAGACCGAGCGCGAGGTTGTACCAGTGCGTATTGGCATCGAGTCCGGCAAACGCCGAGCCGTTATTAGCCGCAGAGGAAGCGAAGGCGTACAGCACCTCGGAGTAGCCATGCATCGCTGCATTGCCGAGCGACGACACGCCATAGGGCGCGATCATCGACCACGAGGACGGTGCGAGGATGACGAGCGGGTGGATCAGCAGCGCCAGCGAGACCATGATGATTTCTGGCCGCTGGATTGTCTTGCCGAGAAACTCCGGCGTGCGGCCCACCATCAACCCGGCGATGAACACGGCGATGAGGCCGTAGACGAGAGCGGCCAGAAAACCGACGCCCTTACCGCCGAAAACGTTCTGCAGCATCATGCCGATGAACTCGGGCACCGCGCCCATCGGCGTGAAGCTGTCGTGCATCGAATTGACGCTGCCGGTGGTGAAGCTGGTTGTGATCACGCCGAACAGGCCGCTTCCGGCGATGCCAAACCGGACTTCCTTGCCTTCCATGTTGCCGCCAGGCTGATCGCCGGTAGCGGCCATTTCGATCCCGGCTTGGGCCAGAGTCGGCGTCCCCGCCTGCTCGGCGATGATCGTCACGGGGAGGATCAAGAGCAGCATCGCGGCCATTACGCCGTAGAGCACCCAGCCTTGGCGGCGGTTCCCGATCATCTCGCCGAAGCACACGACCAGTGCGCTTGGCAGCAGCGCCATCAGACTCATCAGCAGCCAATTGCTGAGCGGTGTCGGGTTCTCGAACGGATGTGCTGCGTTGGCGTTGAAGAAGCCGCCGCCATTCGTGCCGAGGTGTTTGATGGTCTCGAACGAGGCCACCGGGCCGATCGAGATACTCTGCTGGCCGCCCTGGATCGGATGCGTCAGCACGGTGGCATCAAGCGTTTGTGGTGTCCCCTGCCAAATCAGAAACAGCGCCAACACAAAGCTGAGAGGCAACAGCACGCGCGTCGTGAACCGGATGAAGTCGCGGTAGAAATTGCCGAGATTGGCGCCGCCATCCCTAACCGTGAAAGCCCGGATGAACGCCATCGCGACGACGAATCCAGTCGTCGCCGAGGTGAACATCGGGAAGGTGATGGCGGCCATCTGACTAAAGTTCGACAGCGTCGTCTCGCCGCCGTAGCTCTGCCAGTCGGTATTGGTGATAAAGCTGATCGCGGTATTGAACGCCTGTATCGGCTCCATGCCGGGGAGCTTCAGCGGGTTGAGTGGCAGATAGTCCTGGAAAACCAGGATCAGGTAAATCAACACCGCCATGCACAAATTGGTCGCCAGCATGTGGACGGTGTAGGCTTTCCAATTCATCGGCCGGCTGGTGGAGTCTCGCCCTATGAGCCTGTAGATGCCGTTGTCGACGCGGTCGAGCACTGGATCGAGCCAGGTCTTCCGATCCATGACGATCGCCGCCAGATAGCGCCCGACCGGAATGCTGAGCAGGAAGACGATCAGCAATACGAGCGCAATCTGCAGCCAGCCTTGCATCGTCACGGCTTGCTCTCCGATCTCGGATCAAAAGCGTTCCGGGTGGATCACCGCGTAAAACAGGTAAATCACGAGGAGACCGAGCAGGGCTCCAAGCACGTACAGCATCATTGTTGCGGCCCGATGAGACGGTCCGTGAAATTCACGAGCCAGAAACAGCCGAGAAACGCACCCACCAGCAGCAGCAGCATCACGAGAGCAAGCAGCATGGTTTCACCTCACGCTCATAACCATACCGGAATAGTCTGCGGGGCATTGATCCAGGTCAGCAACGGCTATCGCGAGGGACCGACAAGCGATTTTTGGGACCGGCTGTGGGCAAACGCCCCATCGCCGCCAATTCGGAACAAGGCAAAATTCAAGGCATGCCGGCGCGTGAGGTAGGCGCGGCAGCGAACCTATCCACAACGATCGGACACGACCCGCCATCCAAAGCGGTCCTGCCGGATATCGAAAAAATGAGGTGGCGCATGGCGCGGTTCGCCGAAATGGGACATGTCAATATGACTACGAAAATATTGCCTTCGATTATAAAGGCGCATAGGGATTAATATTCGAGCGCGATCCAGCGGCCACGATGTTAATAAGTCATAGCCATGACATTTGGCTATTCAGGCGACAGCACCTTGTTCAGCTGGTCCAACAGCTGCCCGTAATGTGCGAAGTCGCCCTGCGCGTAGGCTTTTTGCATCGCGTCAAAGATGAGCCGAGCCTGCTCCAGCCGATCACCGCCAGCGGGTGAAACGGCCTGCAGCGGTGTCACCGTTGCGCCGATGAACAAATTCTCGACGTCTTTTAGTGTCGCGGCCCATTCAATGCGGCGGTCGTCAGGCAGCAGCTGCGCCAGCACGACACGCGCGAGATTGGGGATTTTGGTCTGCTCCGCCTCGATATAGACCGGCTCGATCGCGATCAGCTGATTGCCGCTGAGGGGCAGCATAACGAGATTGCCGCGGATCACCTGCGAGCCATGCTGGTCCCACAGCGTCAGGTCGCCGGAGAAGCGGGCGTCGGAATTGATGCGCGATTCGATCTGCGCCGGGCCATCCACAAACCGGCCCTTCGGAAAGCGGAACGCGACCATTTTCCCATAGTTAGAGCCGTCGCAGAGCCCCGCGAGCCAACCGGCGACCTGGTTTTTGCCGTAAACCGATAGAGGCAGCATCAGCATGAATTCCGGCTTCGCGGCTTGCGGCAGCTTCGCGAGTACATAATACGGTGCCATCTCGATCTCGCTGGCGCGGTAGAGCTCGCGCGGTACCTGCCAACGATCTTCGCGATTGTAGAACGTCGTCGGGTTGGTCATGTGGTAGGTGCCGTACATCTCGGCCTGCGCGACGAACAAGTCCTCTGGGTAACGGATGTGCCGACGCAGGCTATCGGGCATCGTGCTGGCATCACGGAACAATCGCGGTAGCATCCGCTGGTACGCGCGGATGATCGGGTCGTTTTGGTCGAACACATAGAAGGTTGCGGTGCCGTTATAGGCGTCGATGACCGCCTTCACCGAGTTGCGTAAGTAGTTTTGCCCAAGGAATGCCGGGCGTGAGCCCTCGTAGGCCTCGCTATACGGGTAGTTGGCGGAGCTGGTGTAACCGTCGATGATAAAGGCGTAGTGATCCCCATCGGCGACGATGTAGGGATCGCCGTCGAACGTCAGAAACGGCGCAAGACGCCGCACCCGGTCGACCACATTGCGCCGGATCAGCACCCGGCTTGCCGGGGTGAAGTACCCGGAGATGAAAAGGCGCAGCCCGTCGAACTCGTGGGCGATGACGAGTTTGCGCCACAAGCTGGATAGCGCAATGCCGCCGCTACCGGCGTAGACCGTTTCCGAGTTGGCATCGCCTTTTGGGAAGTCGAATTCCTTTTCCGTCGTATCCGTATAGACGCGATCGTTGGTCGACCGCCCGTAGTAGATTTGGCCGTGCGTTACGGCGAGATCGCCCTTGGCCTCAACGGGGATGTCGTGCGCCCACAGGACCGGGTTGCCGCGGCCATCCATCTCGTTGACCGGAACGGCCACCACGCCATAGCCATGCGTGTATTTGAGCGCGAGATTGACCCATACCTGCGCCGCTTGCGGCAGCTTTTCCACATCGAGCTCGCGCGCCGTGATCATTACCTGGCGTTCGGCACCGCCGATGGTGTAGCGGTCGATGTCGACCCCGGAGAAGGTGTAGTAGGGGCGCAACCCCTGGGTCTGCTGCAGCTGCGGTTCGAGTGCGCGCCAATCCCAGATACGTGCGTCCTGCAGCGTCGCGGCGTTGGCTTGAAGGTCTGCCGCGGCAAGCGGCTCGGCTGAGACCACGAATTCTCGATCCTCGACATTCGGCCCATCTAGATTAAAGGCGGCCCGTGTGCCAGCGATGCTGCGCACCAGGTAGGGCTGCTCCAGTGTGATCTGATTTGGGTCGACGTAGAGGTGCTCGACGATCTCCGGGACGACCCCGGCAGCTACCAGAACAAAAGCAAAAAGGCTGAGCGGCGCGACCCAATGCGACGGTGCGCCGAGCAACCAGCGCCGGAAACGCCAATTCGACGCCGCGACGCCAAAGATGAGAGCCGCCGCGAGCCAGCATCCGATGATGACATCATAAGCCGGCAACCAGAAATGGATGTCGACGTAGGATGCGCCGGCGACGACACGCGAATGGCCATCGATCGCGAGGTGAAAGCGCCCGAGGTAGCGGGCCGCGGCAGAGACCAGGCAGAACAGCATCGCCAGGATCGCCCCTTGCCGCAGCCAGCGGTCGTAATGCTGCGGTTGAGAGCGTAGTGCGACGGGTTGATGGCGCCATGGTCCGCGTTCATCCTGCGGCCTCTCGGGCTCGGGTACGAGCGTCAGCTCCCATGCCTCGGCGAGCCGCGGGTACAGCCACAAACCTCCGAAGGCCCATACCCCCAACGTGATCAGCAGGACAACCGTTGCGAGTTCGACGAGGCCATCGTAGAGAGGCAGCGCCAACAGGTAGAAAGACAGATCCCTGCCAAAGACAGGGTCGGTCGTCGCCGCCGGCGTCATCCCAAGGAAACCGAGCAGCGGCACCCACAGATCGATCGCGCCGAGCCCGACAATTGCCGAGAACGCGAAACCGAGGAGCCACGGGGCGCTGCGCGGAATGATCGGCGTCGCGTGACATAGCGCGCGCAGATTGAACCCCGCGAACAGCCCGACCGCGACGAAAACCGCCGTGAAAATTCCGCAGCGCAGGCCGAGCGCGAGCCAGTAGCGGTACTGCTGCCCGAGTTCGCCGAACCAATAATTCTGCAACGAAATCCGGAAGACGATCTCGACGATCACGATCCCGAGAATTACCGCGCCGACCGAGAGCAGATCCCGATAGATCCGATGCAACGGCGCTGTGGTTCCGGCGCGCCATTGCAGCAATGTGATCGCAAGCGGTAATCCCGCGACGACTATGGCTAGAATATAGATCAGCGCGAACATCGGACACCGCTCCCTGGGAACGACAAGCGGCTTTCCCACAGATTTAACCTGGCCTCATTGATGTGGCTCAACCTCGGAGCGTGAAGCCGCAGACCGGGAATGCGTGCTGCATGTCCGCTCGATGCCCGGAAGCGGACGATCGCCGGCCAGTCTGAGAATGCTGATGGATCTCGACGCGCGCCTCTTCGCCCTGCGTCCGATTTCGCAGTCGATCCGCGTTTAACGTTCATTTGGCGGTCCGTCATCAATCCGTCTTTGTGCCTGGTTAGGTTCCGGCCACCCAACCTCCGAGAGACGACATGGCCGATCTCACCGTCGCTGATTTCCAGCCGTACAATCCTGCAGACGCAAGCACGATCGCGGCGGGGCCGCTGGCGCTTTACAGCGTTTCGGTCGGTTCGATCCTGCCGACCCAGGCCAACGAGGGATTTACCGAGGTCGACACCAAGGCGGCCGGGTATGACCAGTTCAGCACCCTGTCACAGGTCGAGGCCGATTTATTGGGCGATGTCGAACCCGTGGTCATTGGTCCCAACGGGGTGCTTTATCTCCTCGACGGGCACCATACCTTTACCGCGCTGCTCGACTCGGTCTGGGGCGCCGAGAACCCGACCGTCTACGTCAACGTCATCGCCAATTTCTCGGGAATGACCCAGTCCGAGTTCCTCACGACGATGCAGTCGGACGAATTCTTGCTGCCGTTGAACGATGGTGTGCCGGAACCTGTCTCCGATCTGCCGACGAGCCTGACTGGCCTCACCAGCGATGTGTATCGTGGCCTCGAGTACAGCATCCTGAAGAACAAGAGTTCGAAGCTCTTTACGACGACGAACAACATTACGGGAGCGATCGGCGCCTCGACCCCGGGTCTCGACAAGATGCCCGGCCTTTATTCGGACTTCCTCGAGGCGGCCGCCTATC
>JASHUW010000659.1 GCA_030039815.1 Alphaproteobacteria bacterium | reverse complement strand
GCGCGGCTCGCGCCGTCGCCGAGCAGATAGGTGTAGGTCGATGATTGCGGGTCGAACAGCTGGCGGAAAATCAGCATCAGCACCCCCATCCGCGCTGGTAGGTCAACTATGCCGCAACCGGCCCTAGCCGCAGGCCGCGCGCTATGCTGCCATCATCCAAGGAGGCATGCCATGAGCGAAATCCTGGTGACGCCGTTTCGCGCCGAGGACCGGCCACGGTGGGGTGAGTTGTGGCGCGGCTATCTCGATTTCTACGAGACGAACCTGCCCGATTCGATCTACGACCACACCTGGACGCGGCTGATGGAAGGAAAGACCATCTTCGGCTTCGGCGCGCGCCTCGACGGCGCCGGCGCGCCGCTCGTGGGCATCACCCATTATCTGTTCCACGACCACGCCTGGTCGCCAAAGCAGGTCTGCTATCTGCAGGATCTGTTCGTCGATGCCACGGCGCGCGGTACGGGATGCGGCCGGGCGCTGATCGAGCGGGTCGCCCAGGTCGCGCGCGAGCGCGACTGTCTGCGGCTTTACTGGACGACCAAGGAGGACAACACCACCGCGCGGCTGCTCTACGACCGGCTCGCCAAGTTCAACGGGTTCATCCGCTACGATTACGCACTCGGATGACCTATATTTAGGGTCAATCTGTCGCCGGAGGAGCGACCCGTGAGCCAATCCTTTCTGCCGCCGCTGCCGCCCTATCCAACCTCGCGCTTGCGCCGCAACCGCCGCGATGCATGGTCGAGGAAGCTCGTTGCCGAGAATACTTTGTCGGCCGCCGATCTGATCTGGCCGGTCTTTGTCCATGACGAGACAGCCCGCGCGCCAGTCGAGACCATGCCCGGCGCCTATCGGCATTCGCTGTCGTCGCTGGTCGACGCCGCGGGCGAGGCGGCGGCGCTCGGCATCCCGACGATCGCGGTGTTTCCGGCCATCGATCCGGCGCTCAAGGACCCCGACGGCAGCGAGGCGGTCAACCCCAACAATCTCGTCTGCCGCGCGGTCAGTGCGCTGAAAAAGGCGGTGCCCGAGATGGGCGTGTTGTGCGATGTCGCGCTCGACCCGTTCACCTCGCACGGCCATGACGGCGTGATCCGCGACGGCTATGTCGCCAACGACGAGACCGTCGCGATCCTGGAGCGCCAGGCAATCGTTCAGGCCGAGGCGGGCTGCGACATCATCGCGCCCTCCGACATGATGGACGGTCGGGTCGGCGCGGTGCGCCGCGCGCTCGACGAGGCGGGGTTCGAGCGCGTGCGCATCATGTCCTACGCGGCGAAATACGCCTCGTGCTTCTTCGCGCCGTTCCGCGACGCGATCGGCTCGGCAAGTTCGCTCGGCAGCGCCGACAAGCGCACCTACCAGATGGACCCGGCGAACGGCGACGAAGCGCTGCGCGAAGTCGCGCTCGACATCGCCGAGGGCGCCGACATGGTCATGGTGAAACCCGGTCTGCCGTATCTCGACGTGGTGCGTCGGGTGAAGGAGGCTTTTTGCATGCCGACCTTCGCCTATCAGGTGTCGGGCGAATACTCGATGATCCGGGCCGCCGCGGAACGCGGCTGGCTCGACGGCGAGCGGGCGATGATGGAATCGCTCCTGTGCTTCAAGCGTGCCGGCGCCGACGGCATCCTCACGTACTTCGCGGTCGACGCCGCGAAGCGGCTGAAGGCGGGATGACACACGCGGTAAGGCGCACCCGCGGACACGATACAAAAAGATCAGGAACAAGCCCCTGATCTTGCCCCATTTCATCCACAGGAACAGATGGATAATTGCGCGCCGGAACAGGACGATAGCGGGTGGCGGGTAGGTGCGCATTGCGAACATCGGCGGCCGGGGTGCTTTTTTTGGTTTCTTGGACCCTTAAATGTTCCCTATATGTTCCATTTCAAGACTCGTCTGCAAAAAAATTTGAACGACCGGTCAACCGCCGGCGACGAGCGACGGAACGAGCGCGCTGAGGCCTAGCCATTTAGCGGGTCACGGCCGCGAAACGCTTCAAAAGCGGGGCAAAGAGACAACCCTTACGCGATCGTGTCATGTTATTTTACTACCCTAGCACTGCGGGCTTGGCTTGACCGCCCGCGATTGATGGGGAGTCGACACGATATGGCAAACTTGACGCTAAGGCTCCTTTACGCCTGCCGCCAGGCGTATCAGATCGTCGCCAACGACGTACCGGTCCCCGACGCTCCGAATTCCGGCGACATCGGCTGGATAGGGTCGCCGATCGGGTTTGTCGGCGGCCCCGACAATATCGACGCGGGTCTGGTCGGCGAGATCCTCGAGGGCAACGTCATCGCCTTTCGCGGAACCCTGCCGCCGGACAATCTGAATTTCCAAACCTTCCTCGACTGGCTCAACGATCTGGACGCGCTGCTCGTCCCCGATCCGCAGGGGCTGCCGGGCAAGGTCCACCAGGGTTTTCGCGATGCGCGCGATGCGATCTGGGGGCCCATCGTACAGGCGCTTACCGCGAAACCGGCAAAGCCGGTCATTATCGTCGGGCATAGCAAGGGCGGCGCGGTCGCCGACCTCGCGGCCGCCCGGCTGCACAAGGAACGGCCGGCGACACAGATTGCCGTCTGCACGTTTGCCGCGGCACGCCCAGGCGACCCGCAATTCGCCAGCTCATACAACAGCGCGATCGGCCACAGCGACCGGTACGAGTACCATGACGACATCGTTCCGTTCCTGCCGCCGAGCGACGAGTTGTACGACTTGATCAAGCGGATACCCGCTGTCGATCAGCTGATCGGCCACTTCAATTCCGGCTTTGCCTCGGTCGGCAGACTCTATTTCATCGACTGGAACAACAAGATCGTCCCGGATTCGGCGCTGCTCGAATTCGAGCGCTTTCTCAGTCTGGCGAAGCTCATCGCCGAGTTGCAATTCCAAACGATCGCCGACGCCCACGGCATCGGTCCCGGTTCCGGGTATGCCGACGCTCCTTACACCTGAGCCTCGCGACGATTGACAAACCGAGGGATCGCGCCAGACGCGATGGTGTTAAACTGGTAGCTGCTCTCGAACGCGTCGCTCATCGCGAGGCGGCATACGTCAGGGGAGCCTATTCGCTTGGCCAAACCCGGTATCACTTCGGTCGGAGCACTGGCCCTCATCGGCCTCGTCGTGGGCGCCGGGGCAATCGCTTTCGCCTACACCGGGGGCTGGTTCAGCCGCGAGCGGCTGACGCCCAGCCGCATGGTCGATGCGCTGAGCCGCCGCGGCGGCGATCCCGTGGGGCATCGCCGCAACCACGCCAAGGGCATCTGCTTCACCGGCCAGTTCGCGGCGAACGGCGCCGGGGCGCGTCTCTCGACGGCGCCGATGCTCGCCAGCGGCAGCTATCCGGTGATCGGGCGCTTCGCCATCGCCGTCGGCGATCCGAACGCGGCCGATGCGACCGGACGCGTGCGCAGCATGGCGGTGCGGATCGCGGCGTCCGACGGTGAGGAGTGGCGCAGCGGCATGAATGACATTCCGGTCTTCCCCGTGGCGACGCCGCAGGCCTTTTACGAGTTGACGCTGACGGACGACCTCGATCCGGCGACCGGCAAGCCCGATCCCGCGGCGTTCAAAAGCTTTGTCGCGGCGCACCCGGAAATCACGCCGTTCCTCGACTGGGCCAAGAGTGCGCCGTGGACAACGAGTTACGCCGATCGGACCTACAACAGCCTCGACGCCTTTCGCTTTATCGATGCGAGCGGCGGTGTGCATCTCGTACGTTGGTCGATGGAGACCACCACGCCGCCGCACGACGTGCCGCCGGACTCGCTGAGCAGTCTTGGCCCGGATTTTCTCGAGCAGGATCTGAAACAACGCCTGGCGCAGGGCAAGCTGACCTGGCATCTCGTGGTAACCCTGGCGGCGCCGGGCGACCCGTCGAAC
>JASHUW010000658.1 GCA_030039815.1 Alphaproteobacteria bacterium | reverse complement strand
ATCCGAGATCGCCCGGATGCGGCGCGACACGCTGCCGTCGGGCTCGCCGAGGGTGAACTTGTTCTTGGTCATCGGCGAATTCCTGATGACCCCCGGCTCGACGACCTCGTTGGCGGAGTTGATCATGCAGCCGATGACCCGCTCGTGGCCGATCTCGCGGGCGAGCGTGCCGTGGGGATCGAGCCGCGACAAATCGGGCGCCGGCGCCTTGCTTTGGCGCGGTAGAGATACCACCAGGGGATGCCGTTCATCGCGAAGACGACGGCGGTGTCGGGGCCGCAGAGCGTCGCGATCGACGATGCCATCTCCGGCAGCACCGAGGATTTGACCGTGACGATGACGAGATCCTGTTTACCCAGCGTTTCCGGCCGGTCGGTGGCGCGGATGCGGGCGTGGTAGCGCGCGTCGTGGATCTGCAGCGTGATGCCGCACTCGGCGATCGCCGCGAGCTGGGCGCCGCGGCACACCGCGGACACCTCCGCCCCGGCGGCGCCGAGCCGCGCCGCCAGATGACCGCCGACCGCGCCGGCGCCGAAGATCGTTGTCTTCATCCGCAATCCCTGTTTCCGTGCCGTGCCATGATCGCCGTCCGCCTCTTTGCCCTCGCTTTCGCCGTGCTGGCGCTATGCAATTCGCCGGCCGGCGCGTTCGACCTCTTTGCCACGCACGAGGTCACGGTGCAATTCGCCACTGCCGCCGGCCAGCCGATGGCTGACGCCCCGGTCAAGGTGTTCGCGCCGGGCGACCTCACCCATCCGGTGCAGACCGGCAAGACCGACAAGGACGGCAAATTCGAATTCGGCACTGACCGCGACGGGTTGTGGACCGCCGAGGCGGAGGGCGGTGGCGAGGTGGCGCGCGCGACGATCCGCGTCGGCGGCGGCACCAATGAGGCGCAGCAGCGGCGCGTCTCGCCGGTCATCGTGATCGGCGGCCTTTTGCTGCTGCTGGTCATCGTCGTGTGGTACCGAGTTTTGCGCGCGCGAGCCGGGCGCCGCTGAGGCACCACCGAGCCGCGATCCTAGCGCCCGTCGCGCTCGTCCTTTTTCTTGGGCGGCGGTTTCTTGGCGGGCTGCTTCGGCGGCGGCTGACGCGGCGCGACCTGGTGTTGCGGCACCCTGGACTCGAGCTGGCGCCTCGGCGGCTGGGCGCGTTCGTTGCCGCCAAGCTGCCGGCGTTCGGCGGCGGGCCGCTCGGCTCCCGGCCGTTCGCCGCCTTGACGTTCCCTGCCGACGCGTTCGTCCGGTCGGCTGGGCCGGTTGAGCTCGCCGCGATCGTTGCCGCGATAGGCTTCGCCGGCGCGGCGCTGGATGGACGCGGCGGCGTGGGGATTGGCGCGCATCGCGGCGGCGGTGACGCGGCGCATCACCTCGGCCGAGGGCGCCGCGCGCCCGACGCCATGCAGCACGAAGGTGGTGCCGCGGTCCATGGTGGCGGTGTGCAGAGCGCGCGACTGGGCGTCGAAGCGGCGCAGCAGCAAGAGTGCGTCAGGGTGCTCGCGCGCCGCCCGCGCCAGGAACGCCGCCTGCTCCGGGGTGCGCGTCGTCTGGCGGCCGTTGAACAAGTCGAGCCGGTTGGCCTCGGCCAGCAGACCCAGCTCGCCGGCAAGCCGGCCGGGTCCGGCGACGGCGGGGAGCGGCCGGCTGACCGCGGCGGCCTCAAGGCGCTGCTGCTCGGCGACGGGGACGAGGTCGGCGGTGCCGGCCTGTTTCAGCCAGGCCTCGTCATCGGCCGAGCGGTTGGCGAGATCGGCGGGCGGCGGCAGCCGGTTCTGGATCGCCTGCAGCGCCTGCGCGGCGACGGGTGCGGGCATGGCGCTCGCCGCCATCGGCTGGGTCGCGGCCGACGGCACGGCGATCGAGTTGCCGGGCTGCAAGGAGGTGGTTCCGGCCGTGTTGGCGAAGGTCGCGCTGCCCTCGCCGAGATAGACGAAGTCCGGCACGGCGGGGTCGACGATGCCCTCGGCCACCGAGCCGCGGATCGCCATGGCGCCGGCCGGGGTCGAAATCTGTGTGTTCTGGTCGCTCGAGACATAACCCGAGACGTAGCGGAACACGCCGCGCGCCACCTGCAGCGTCTTCTCGCTGGTGCTTTCCTCGGGGTTGAAGATGAATTTGTCGATGCGCACCGCGGCGTTGGGGCCCAGCTCGAAGGTCGAGCCGTCGCGGAACTCGATCACCGCCTTGGCGTCGTCGCCGGTGGTGATGTCCTCCTGAAAGACGATGTCGTCGTTGACGACGATGCGTTTTGCCGGGGCGTCGCCCGATTGGCCGTCGACATCGTTGACCACGACCACCGAGCGGCCGATACCGGCTGTCGTCGCGGCGGCGGCCTCGGGCTGAGCCGGCGGCGGCGCGTCGTCGGCGTGCGCCGGCAGCGCCAGGCACGACGCGGCGATGACCAGGATCCAGGAGCGCCGTCTCATGCCGATGAGACGGAAACCGTAATCAGCTGCGGTCGATCAGCGTGTGTATCGCGTCGACCGGCCAGAAGATGCTGGTCGGCGCGCTTTCGAGCGCGGTGCCGAGCGTCGGGTCGATGTGATCGGCGGGCAGATCGATCGCCATGTGGTGGCTGAAATGCGCCAGCACCCCGGCGACGTAGAGGGCGGTCACCCATTTCCAGGTGTGCTGCTGCTCGGGCGTGCGCGCTCGGCCGAACGCGCGGCGTCCAATCTTGGGAATTCCTGGCGGGCCGATCATGTTTCCACCCCGGCGACGGCAAGCGCCGCATCATAGCAAGGTTGAACACGGTCGTCATCGCCACAAAACCCTGAGAAAGGCGCCGGCCGCGCCACCAACGCGCGAGGGGCTGCCCGGTCTATACGGATAATGCGCCGGTTCTGTTCCATTACGGTGCGCCGGCTATTTCAACCCCGGCGGCTTCCAGCCGAGCCATTCGCAGACGGCGCGGCCCATCACCAGCTCCTTGTCGCGCCCCTGCAGCCAGGGCAGCTCGTCGGTGAACATCGTCACGCATTGGCGGTAGGAGCATGGCATGCGGGTGATGTCGGTGCCCCAGAAACAGCGGCTCGGGCCGAAGGCGTCGAAGATCTGCTTCAGGTAGCCGTGGATGTTCTTGTAGGGGTAGGGCTGGCTCGAATACGAGGGCGCGCCCGACATCTTGACCCCGACATTGGGCAGCTTGGCCAGTGCCAGCATGTCGGGAAGATCGGCCCAGGCCTGCTCGTCGGTGCCGCCGGCGCCGCCGCCGTGGCGGCCGAGATGGTCGATGTGCATCTTGAGCCCGGGGTGGCGCTCGGCGATCGCGGCGAATTCCTTCATGTAGCCGCCGGCCAGGAGGCCGACGACATAGCCTTGGCTCTCGCAGGCCTTCCAGAACCAGTCGAGCGAGCCGTCGCTCCAATAGCGCTTCTGGTGCGGCTGGTTGAAGGTGAAGCGGAAGCCGACCATGCCCGGCCGCGAGCGCCAGTTGCGAACGATCTCCTCCTTGTTCGGCGCTTCGAGGTCGAAATGCCCGAGGATGCAGAATTTGTCGGGATGCGCCTTGACCGCCTCGACCGCCTGGACATTGACCGGCTCGCCCAGGCTGGAGGGCGGGTGCAACACCGCGGCATCGACCCCGGCCTCGGCCATCTCCTGCAACGCATCGTCCACGTCGTAGGTCGGGATCTGCCGGTGATGCGCCGACATCTTGGCGTTTTCCCAGATGTGGATCTGCGAGTCGACGATCAGCATGGTTCCTCCGCCGGGGATTTGTTACGGCTAGGCTAGCCGGATCAGCGCTGGATGAAAACCGTGCGTCCTTCGAGGCCTCGCTGAAGCGAGGCACCTCAGGATGAGGGAAGTTTGCCGATGCCATCCTCTGGCCTTCCTCATCCTGAGGTGCAACCGGAGGGAGCCTCGAAGGACGCAATGACGATCTTGCAGCATCATGCCGCATCGCTATGGCCACGATAAATAACCGGCATTTGGAATATCGCGCCGGCGCTCCTACCTTGGCGGCAACGGCAAGGGAGTATGGACATGCGGTTTGGACTCTTCGGCAGCGCGCAGGCGAAACGCCCCGAGCCGGGCGCCGAATTGACCGATAGCAGCCAGGGTTTCCGCGAGTGGATCGCGAACAATGTCGAGGCCGAGGCGCTCGGCTTCCACTCGACCTTTGTCGTCGAGCACCATTTCACCGGGTTCGGCCAGGTCTCGGCGAGCCTCAACCTGTTGACCTGGCTCGGCGCGCGCACCACGACCCTGCGCCTCGGCACGGCGGTGCTGGTGCTGCCGTGGCACAACCCGGTGCTGCTCGCCGAGCAGGCGGCGACGCTTGATCTCTTGTCGGGCGGGCGGCTCGATTTCGGCGTCGGCAAGGGATACCGGTACAACGAGTTCGCCGGCTTCGCGATGCCGATGGAGGAAGCCGACGGCCGCTTCGACGAATCGATGGAGGTCATCACCAAGGCCTTCACCTTGAACGAACCGTGGAGCCACAAGGGCAAGTACTGGCAGTTCGACAATGTCATCGTCGAGCCGCCGCCGGCCTCGCGCCCGCACCCGGCGCTGTGGATGGGCGCCGGCTCCGAGCGCTCGGTGCGCCAGGTCAGCGACCGCGGGTACAATTTGCTGCTCGGCCAGTACGATCTGATGGACGACGTCATCCATCACATCGCCCAGTTCAAGCGCGACGTGACCGCCAAGGGCCGGCGGTACGACCCGATGGAGGTGGGGGTCGCGCGCGCGGTGCATTTCGCCGACACGCCGGAGGAATTGGAGGCGGCGCGGGTGCGGCGCTTCCAGGGGCATGTGCGGATCAACAAGCTCGCCGAGCGGCCGGGCGACGAGCGCGAGCGCTTCGCCCGCCACGACGACAAGGAAATCCGCCAGCTTTGCGACGACACCGCGATCTTCGGCAACCCCGACCAGATCATCGCCAAACTCGAAAAGCTGCGGGCGGGCGGCGCGGAATACGTGATCGTCAATTTCGGCGGCTCGCTCAACAACATCCGCCGCTTCGCCAAGGAGATCATGCCGCATTTCGCCGGCGAACCGAGGTTGGCGGACGCGGCGAAATAGCCGGCCGCCTTCCCAGCGCAGCCCTTACACCGCTCCCCGGCGAAAGCCGGGGTCCACCTTGCGACCTTTCGTGACACCGAAAAGTGGGTCCCGGCTTTCGCCGGGAAGCGCTCCTTATTATCAGGAGGCTGACCTCCTGATAGCCTCCTGTTATCGCCAAAAATAACAGGAGGCTTGCCCCTCCTCTTCCTGGCCGCCGGATGAGCCATCGACATCCGATCCTGCGCTGCTGAAATCGCATTTTCCTATTGACAATTTGTTCTTTATATGTTCTGGTCGCCGCGATTGTCAAGAGGGCGCGGCGTGATTCAAACGATGCGACGATTGTACCCGCGGGGCGCGGCAAACCGCGGCGTCTGCGTCGATGCCGATGGCGCGACGCTCGGGCCTGACTGGGCGCTGGTCGAGCGAACGCTAGCGGGCTACGAAGTCACACCGCGCACTGCGTCGCGGGATGTTCAGAAGGTCCTGCTTCTCGATCGGCCGGAGCCGGATTGGCTCTACCAACAAGGCCAGCGCATCGCCGACGCGCTCAATCGCGGCGAGATCGCGCTGGCGCAAATCTACGGTCTCAGAATTCCGATCGGCGACATCGATCAGCGGCAGCTAAAACAACTTGCCGCCTTAGCTGACCTCCGCAAGGCCGGGTTCAATCCCGATGAGCCGCGCGTCCCAGCGGGCCAGCCCGGCGGCGGTGAATGGACGACGGGCGGCGATGGCGAGGGGGCCGATGCGGGCATTGCCGCTGCGGACGCTGAGGAGGTCAATCTCGCTCCGATCGCGATCCGTTATCTGAACCAGCAAAGCGATTCTCCGGCTCACGACGCTGCTGATGGTCCGGGAAGTCCTCGCGCTCAAATCTTCCCGGCGGGATACCCCGTACCGCCTGCCGAAGTTGCACCGGCAGGAGACAGCGCCAACGGCGCCGATATAGCAGCGCTCGAAGCCTATCTTATCCGGGCCGGCTACCAGTTCACCCCTCAGATGT
>JASHUW010000657.1 GCA_030039815.1 Alphaproteobacteria bacterium | reverse complement strand
AGGTCGGTCGCCGGCAGCACCGTCACCGCGATCCCGGCATCGGCGAGGCGGCGCGCCATCGCCGCGCTTTCCGCCGGCGGCATCAGCGACAGTTTCGCCATGTGGCCAACGACGACCCGGCCGCCGAGCTGGTAGCGCTCGGTCAGCTCGAGTACCCGGCGGATATCCATGTGCTCGGTGCTGTCGCCGACATCGAGATGCAGGTCGAGCGGCACGTCGTATTCGCGCGCGAGCGCGAAGATGCGGTCGACCTGCGCGGTCGGGTCGCTGTCGTAGCGCGGCGCGGCGCCCAGCACCGGCGCACCCGCCTGCAGCGCCGCGACCAACAGCTCCTCGGTGCCGGGATAGTTGGTGAGCCCATCCTGCGGGAAGACGCAGGGCTCGATATCGATAGCCCACTTATAGGCGGCGGCGAGCGCGTTGATCGCCTCGAAGCCGCGCAGCCCCAGCGCCGGATCGATCTCGACCTGGGTGCGCATGCGGGTCGCGCCGTTGACGAGGCACTCCTTCAGCGTGGTCTCGGCGCGGGCATAGATGTCCTCGACGCTCATCGCGGGTTTGAGCGGCGCCACGGTCGTCACCGGATTGACCCGGCGGCCCTCCGGCAGCGGGCAGCGGTCGATGATGCGCGACTTGTCGAGATGGATATGGGTCTCGATGAGGCCGGCGCAGGCGAGCCGGCCAGCGGCGTCGTAAATCTCGGCGGCACCCGCCAATGCCGGGCCGATCGCCGCGATCTTGCCGCTGTCGATGGCGATATCGACCGGCGCGGCGTCGGGCGCGGTCACGAGCCGGGCGTTTTTGACGATCAGGTCCATCGGAACGTCCTTGATAAGGATTTTCGGATACTATATGGCATCATGATAGATGTGAAATGGAACCATTATGTCGATCAATCTTTCGATTAAGAATGCCGCGGACGAGGTCGTCGCGGCACTCAAATTGCGCGCCAAGCGCAATCATCGCTCGCTGCAGGGCGAATTGATGGCGATCATCGAGGCGGCGGCCCGGGAGAGCGGGCAACCTACCGCGCAAGGATTGCGGGAGGCCACGGCGGCGTGGACGGGACGAGACGAAACAACCGCGGTGAAAGATGCGCGGGAGCGGGATATCGCCCGGATCGTCACCCTGATGCGTGAGGGGCTACATCTGGGTGGCGCGCGGTTCACTCGCGACGAGATGCATGAGCAGTGATCAGCTTCGACACCAACATTCTGATCCACGCCGCCGACCGCAACGGCAGCGTTCGCCATGAGCAGGCTGCGGAACTGGTCGAACGGGCGATGCTGTCGCGGCGCTGCGTGCAAACCCTGCAGTCGCTCTGCGAGTTCTACAACGTGCTAACCCGCAAGCTCAGCGTTGCCCCGGCGCAGGCAAGCACCTTTGTCGAAGCCTGGAAAGCGGCGTTTCCGGTGGAGGCGGCGAGCATGGTCGATCTCGATCACGCCATGCGCGCGACGCGCGACTATCGGTTGTCGTTCTGGGACGCATTGCTGTGGGCGACGGCGCGGCGGATCGGGATCAATGTGCTTGTCAGCGAGGACTTTCAGGACGGGCGCAGCATCGAAGGGGTTCGCATCGCCAACCCCTTCGCACCAGACAACGCGGCGGTGATCAACGCGGCCCTCCGCCTCTAGGCGGGAGCCGGGTTGTCGCCGGCTCCCCCGGTGGTCGCGTCAGCCTAAGCGCCGTAGACCTTCTTCAGCTCGTCGGTGGCCCAGGCAACAGTCTCTTCGGCCTTCGCGCCTTGGATCGCCTTCGCGTACATGTCGACGATGATGTACTTCGTCCGGACTTCACCCGCCTTCTGGCTCGGCGGACCGGCATAGCCGACCATGCGCCCGGTCTTGGGGATTTCCTTGAACGGCGCCAGCACCGGGTCGATCGCCCAAACGGGGTCGTTCTCGTAATCCACGGTCGCACCGCAGGTGTAGCCCTGTTGCGACTTGAACCAGATTTCGAAGACGTCCTTGGTGTGGATCCATTTGAGGAAATCCTTGGCCATC
Organism: Alphaproteobacteria bacterium; assembly: GCA_030039815.1. Taxonomy (GTDB): domain Bacteria; phylum Pseudomonadota; class Alphaproteobacteria; order ATCC43930; family CGMCC-115725; genus DATARH01. The sequence goes on along the minus strand of JASHUW010000657.1, from coordinate 2,450 downwards.
TTCTGGTTCTTCGAATACCCCATGACCATGTCAGTGAACGGACCGGGTTCATTGAAATGGGCGCCGATCTTCGACGGGATCGAGGCGTGCAGGATGTCCTTGTACATCGGCTCGCCCTTGTCGGTCTGGTAGGCGTCGGGCTTTTTCTTGGCTTCGAGATAGATCGAGGCGCCGTTGTTGGTGGCGCTGATCGTGCCCGAGAGGAAGGCGCGGTTGTTGCTGGTGTCGTCCCAGGACAGGCCGCCCTCGTCCATCGTCTCCTTCCACAAGGCGACCGCGAATTTCACGGACTCGACGACCTCGGGTGTGTTGATCGCGACAGTCTTGCCGTCGGCCTCGACCTCCTTGCCACCCCATGACCACAAATACGGATACCACCAGCCCGGCGCGTCGCCGAAGGTATGGCCAGCCGTCTGGCCATAAGGATGGCCGTTCTTTTTCAATTTCTGGCCCGCCGTGCGGTATTCGTCCCAGGTCTCCGGGAATTTGTCGAACCCGACCTCCTGTAGCCAGGACTTGCGCCAGGCGACGAGCCCGCCGCCGCACGCCCACGGCACGGAAATCCATTTGCCGTCGTGCATGCAGACGGTCTTGAAGACGTCGTAGTAGCCGCCGCCACCCTTGCCGATCTCTTCCGCGACATCGCTCATGTCGGCGAGGCTCGCCGCGTAGATCTGCGGCCAGTTGGCGACGCTCATGACGATGTCGGGGCCGGTCTGCGCCTGGATCGCCGAGGTGACGCGCGCCTGGATGTCGTTGGCGTTGATCGTCTCGAGCTGCAAGTTAAAGCCGAGGGCTTTCTTGCATTCCTCGGTGATCTGGCCCTTGAGCACGACGTCGGAGGACGGGACGAAATCGGACCAGCGCACCCAGTGGAGCGTCTGCTCCTGGCCGTAAGCCGGCGCGCGGCCGCTCGCCAGGATGCCGGCGAGCCCGCCGGTGGCGGCCGCCGCGGCCCCCGCGCCCGACAGCTGCAACAGCCGGCGGCGATGAATCTGCGTCATTGGTCTCCTCCCCTGATACCGGACGGCGACGAGCCGCCCATGAAATTGCGCCGAGGCGCGGCGCTAGATCGCCGCTTCGCTCTCGGTGTCGAAGAAATGCACGCGCGCGGGATTGACCGCCAGGCGCAGCTTTTCGTGCACCTTGGCGGTCGCGGTGGGCTCGACCGAGGCGACCATCGTCGTCGCGCCGACCGCGACATCGAGCAGGATTTCCGAGCCGAGGCGCTCGACGACCTCGACCGTGGCGTCGAAGCAAACTCCGGCGGGGTCGCCGTCGCCGGCGATGTGCAGATCTTCCGGCCGGACACCGAGCGTCGCCGAGCCGCCGGCATAGGGCGCGAGACGCGCTTGTTGCGGCGCCGGCACCTGGATCCGCAGCCCTTCGGCCTCGGCCCAGAGCGTACCGTTGTCGCCGGCGATGCGGATTTCGACGAAGTTCATCGCCGGCGAACCGATGAACCCGGCGACAAAGCGATTGGCCGGCTCGTTGTAGAGCTCCATCGGATCTCCGACCTGCTGCACCCGGCCGTCGCGCATTACCACGACGCGGTCGCCCAAGGTCATCGCTTCGACCTGGTCGTGCGTCACATAGATCGCGGTGGTGCCGAGGCGCTCGTGCAGCTTCTTCAATTCGACGCGCATCTGCACGCGCAGCTTGGCGTCGAGGTTGGAGAGCGGCTCGTCGAAGAGGAAGACTTGCGGGTGGCGCACGATCGCGCGGCCGAGCGCGACGCGCTGGCGCTGGCCGCCCGACAATTGGCGCGGCTTGCGCTTCAGGAGCTGCTCGATGCCGAGGATTTCCGCCGCTTCCTGCACCCGCTTGGCGATCTCGCCCTTGTCGAAACGCCGCATTTTGAGGCCGAAGGCCATGTTGTCGTAGACGCTCATATGCGGGTAGAGCGCGTAATTCTGGAACACCATCGCGATGTCGCGATCCATCGGCGGCAGCTCGTTGACGACCTTGTCGTCGATCGAGATGTGCCCCGAGGTGATGCTTTCGAGCCCTGCCACCATGCGCAAGGTCGTCGTCTTGCCGCAGCCGGAGGGGCCGACCAGCACGACGAATTCCTGGTCGCGGATGTCGAGGTTCACGTCGATGACGGCGTGCACCTCGTCGTATTTCTTGTTGAGGCTGCGCATCGCGACGCGGGCCATGGCGTTATCCTTTCACGGACCCGGTGATGCCGGAGACATAATATTCGACAAAGAAGGAATAGACGAAGGCGACCGGGATCGATCCCAACAGGGCGCCCGCCATCAGCTCGCCCCAGTAGAACACGTCGCCGCGCACCAGCTCGGAGGTGACGCCGACGGGGATCGTCTTCTGCTCCGGCGAGGAGAGGAAGACAAGCGCGTAGATGAACTCGTTCCACGACAGCGTGAAGGCGAAAATCCCCGCGGAGAGGATGCCGGGCAGCGCCACCGGGAAAATGATGTAGAGCATCG
>JASHUW010000656.1 GCA_030039815.1 Alphaproteobacteria bacterium | reverse complement strand
GCGCAAGCGCCGCGAGGAGCGCCGCGGGAACCGGGAAGAGCCGCGCCTCGCGGCCGAGCCCGGCCGCCAGCGCGCGGATCAGCTCCGGCGTCGAGAAATCCGCGTCGTCGCGCGCCAACAGGGTCATGCCGGCGGCCGCCGGATGGGTCGCGGCGGCGGCCAGCAGATCGATCAGGTTGTCGCGGAAGATCAGACTGCGGCGGTTGTCGAGCGCGGCGAAGGGGAGCGGGATGCCGCTCGCGGCGAGCCGCATCAGCGCCGCGAAATTGGCCTTGACGCCGGGGCCATAGACGAGTGGCGGGCGGATCACGACCAGCTCGATACCGGCCTCGTCGGCGGCCGCCCGCGCCGCGCGCTCCGAGGCGAGCTTGGCGCGGCCGTAGGCGTCTTCCGGCCGTGGCTCGTCGTCGGGGCGAAAGGGGCGGCCCGGGGTTGTCGTTTCGCCCATCGCCTTGACCGAGCTGACCAGCACCAAGCGCCGTGTCCCGGCGCGGCCCATTGCGTGAGCGAGCGTGGCGATTGCTGAGGGCTCGGCGGCGAGCGCCACCGGGTCGGGGCCGGCATGGGCGCGCTGCGCCAGGTGGATGACGGTGTCGACGCCATCGAGCGCCCGCGCCCAGTCGAAAGCCGGCCCGATCTCGCCGAGGACAAGCGGTTCGGCGCCATCCACCGGCGCAGCCCGGCGCGACCCGGCGAGGACCGCATGTCCTCGCGCGCCGAGCGCCGGACAGAGCGCGCTGCCGATAAACCCGCCTGCCCCGGTGACGAGAATGCGCGCCACTTGCCCCGAATCTCCGTGGCCGGGCTTGACCCGGCCATCCACGAATAAGAGGAAGCTATTCGTAGACCCCCGGGTCAAGCCCGGGGGAGGCGAAATATCTTGGTATTTCGGAGCAATAAGGTCACCGTCCGAGAAAATCTAATCCTACCTCCGGCACGTCCCAACGTGGCTGACACCGCGCCCAAACTCCTCTTTCTCGTCACCGAGGATTGGTATTTCTGCTCGCATCGCCTGCCGGTGGCGCGGGCGGCGCGCGACGCCGGGTTCGCGGTCTCGGTCGCGACGCGGGTACGCGACCATGGCGAGGCCATCCGCGCCGAGGACTTCGTTCTCTGTCCATTGCGATGGAAGCGGCGCGGCGACGGCGTGCTCGGCCACCTGCGCGCGCTGGTCGAGATCGTCCGGCTCTACCGGCGGGAGCGCCCGGATATCGTCTATCACGTGGCGCTGAAGCCGGTGCTGTTCGGTGGATTGGCGGCGCGGCTGACGTTTTCGCGGCGGCCGGCGGTGGTGTCGGCGGTGATGGGGCTGGGCATCGAGTTCACCGGCGCCGCCGCCGGGTGGAAGAAGCGCGCGCTCGGCTGGGCCTTGCGCCTCGCCGCCGGCAAGGGGCGCGTCACCGTGCAGAACCCGGAAAACCGCGATGCGCTGGTCGGGTTCGGCATCGATCCCGGGCGCATCGCGCTGATCCCCGGCTCAGGAGTCGATACCGATCACTTCGCAGCGCTGCCCGACCCGGCGGAGACGCCGGTCGCGGTGGCGCTGGTCGGCCGCATGCTGCGCAGCAAGGGCGTGCTCGACGCGGTCGCGGCAGTGCGGAAGCTGCGCGCCGAGGGATCGGCCGTCGAGCTGGTGCTCGCCGGAGCGGCCGATCCCGACAGCCGCGATTCGCTCGGCGAGGCCGAGCTGGCGACCCTAGCGCAAGAGCCGGGCATCGCCTGGCTCGGTCATGTCGGCGACGTGCGCGCGGTGTGGGCGCGCGCCGCGATCGCGCTGCTGCCGTCGAGCTATGGCGAGGGAGTGCCAAAGGCATTGCTCGAAGCGGCGTCTTGCGCCCGGCCGATCGTCGCCAGCGACATGCCGGGCTGCCGCGAGGTCGTCGCACCGGGCGAGACGGGGCTTCTCGTCCCGCCGCATGATATTGCCGCGCTAGCCGCGGCGATCGCGACGCTCGCCGGGAACGCGGCGCTGCGCGAGCGGATGGGAAAAGCCGGCCGGCGTCGTGTCGTCGCGGGATTCGCGGAAGGCGGAGTGGCCCAACAGACCGTGACGTTGCTACGCTCGATGCTCAACGAGGGGGGCGAGGCAGAATGATCCGGCTATGGCTGTTTATCGCCGGTTTCGGGGGAGCGGCATCGGTTCTCGCCGGCGCAGCGGCGGCGCATCTGGGCGACGATCCGGACATCCACACGCTGCTCACCAATGGTGCGCTTTACGGCATGATCCATGCCGCCGCCCTCCTGGCGATCATCGGCGTGGCGCAGGGCCGCGAGCCGCGGCGCGGCGCGGCCTCGTTCGCCGGCTGGTGCTTCGCCGCGGGGATCGTGCTGTTCAGCCTCGCCCAGTTCGCGCATGCCGCCACCGGCATGCGCCAGTTCGCCTACCTGGTGCCGTTCGGCGGCACCGCCTTCATTCTCGGCTGGGCCTCCGTCGCAATTCTTGCCTTCCGCCGGCGTTGAGCGTGTAAGACTGCCGCTGGACCAATCGGCGAGCATCGATGACCACGCTGCTTTACACGCACCCATCCTGTCTCGAACATGACCCCGGCCCGTATCATCCCGAGGCGCCGGCGCGCCTGCGATCAGTGCTCGACGCGCTGGCGACGCCGGAATTCACCGCTTTGCGGCGGCGTGAGGCGCCGGTGGTGACGATCGAGGATCTGACGCGCGTGCATCCGCAGCGCTTTGTCGAGCGATTGCTGGAGGCGGTGCCGAGCGCGGGGCATGTCGCGATCGATGCCGACACGGTGATGTCGCCGCGTTCGGGCGAGGCGGCGCTGCGCGCCGCCGGCGCCGTGACGGCGGCGGTGGACGCGGTGATCGCGGGCGAGGCCGACAACGCCTTCTGCGCGGTGCGGCCGCCCGGCCACCATGCCTGCCCGAGCCGGGCGATGGGCTTCTGCCTGTTCAACAATGTCGCCGTCGGTGCCTTGCGGGCGCGGCAGGTGCACGGGCTCAAGCGCGTCGCGGTGGTCGATTTCGACGTCCATCACGGCAATGGCACGCAGGATTGCTTTTGGGACGACGCCAGCCTGTTCTACGGCTCGACCCATCAATCGCCGTTCTACCCCGGCACCGGATCGGCGAGCGAGACCGGCGTCGCCGGCAATATCGTCAACGTGCCGCTGCCGCCGATGTCCGGGTCGCAGGCGTTCCACCTGGGCATGACCCGGATCCTGCTGCCGGCGCTCGACGCCTTCGCCCCGGAGCTGCTGATGATTTCCGCCGGGTTCGATGCGCACCGCGCCGATCCGCTGGCACAATTGCTGCTCGACGAGGCGGATTACACCTGGGTCACCGAGCAGCTTTTGCAGATTGCGCAGCGTCATGCCGGCGGGCGGGTGGTGTCGACCCTCGAGGGCGGCTATGATCTCGTAGCGCTCGGCGCGAGCGCCGCCGCCCATGTCCGCGTGCTGATGTCCGTATAATTCGGGATTCAAATGAGCGACGTAACGTTGCCCGACGATATCGCGGCGATGAGTTTCGAGGATGCGCTGGCCGAGCTCGAAGGCATCGTACGCCGGCTCGAAAGCGGCCAGGTCAAGCTCGACGACGCGATCCAATCCTATGAGCGCGGCGCGCAGCTGAAGCGGCATTGCGAAAAAAAATTGAATGAGGCGCAGCAACGGGTCGACCGCATCGTCATCGCACCGGACGGCGCGGTGACGGTCGAGCCCGCAAAGCTCGATTGACGACAAGGGCGGGGACACATCTTGACCGAAGCGCTGTGGACCGATGGGGTTCCGCTTGCCGATGCGCAGGCGATCGCGACCCAGCTGACCGATGCCGTACTCGACCGCTTCCTCGAAGTTCCGCCCGGGTTGGAGGCGCGGGTTTACGAGGCGATGCGTTATTCCGCGCTGGCTCCCGGCAAACGGCTGCGGGCGGTGATGGTCCTGGCCGGCAGTCGGCTTTTTGGCGTCGCCCAGCGCAGCGCGCTGCAGGTCGCGGCGGCGATCGAGATGGTGCATGCCTATTCGCTGATCCACGACGACCTGCCCGGAATGGATAACAGCGATTTGCGGCGCGGCCGGCCGACAAGCCACAAGGCGTTCGATGAGGCGACAGCCATTCTCGCCGGGGACGGCCTGCTGACGATGGCGTTCGAGGTGCTGGCAGACCCCGACACGCACGGCAGCCCGTCGGTGCGCTGCGAGCTGGTGGCGGCGCTGGCCGGCGCGGCGGGTGCCGCCGGCATGGTCGGCGGTCAGATGATCGACCTGATCGCCGAAAGGCAGCCGCTCGATATCGGCACGATCAGCCGGCTGCAGCGGATGAAGACGGGCGCGCTGATCGCTTTTTCCTGCGAGGCCGGGGCGATCCTCGCCAAGGCGCCGCACGAGCGGCGCCTGGCGCTCAGGGGCTACGCGCACGACCTCGGCCTTGCCTTCCAGATCGCCGATGATCTACTAGACGTAGAAGGCTCGGCGGAGGAGGCAGGGAAGCCCGTCGGTGCCGATGCCGCCGCCGGGAAAGCCACGTTCGTCTCGATCCTTGGCGTCGAGCGCGCCCGCGCCCAAGCCGAGCTTTTGGTCGACCAGGCCGTAGCCCATCTTGATTTGTTTGAACAAAGAGCGGAACTTTTGCGACAGGTGGCGCGATTTGTCATCGACCGCCGGACGTGAGGAGCGTAGCGCGTGGAAGAAAAGTCGACCCCCCGCATTTCGAACCGGACTCCGCTGCTCGACCAGATCGACATTCCGGCCGACCTGCGCAAGTTCCCGGAGTCCGACCTGCGTCAGATCGCCGACGAGCTGCGCACCGAGCTGATCGACGCGGTGTCGATCACCGGCGGCCATTTCGGCGCGGGGCTCGGCGTGGTCGAGCTGACCGTCGCGCTCCACTATGTCTTCAACACGCCCGACGACAAGCTGATTTGGGATGTCGGCCATCAGGCCTACCCACACAAGATCCTGACCGGGCGGCGCGATCGCATCCGTACGATCCGCCAGGGCGGCGGGCTCTCGGGTTTCACCAAGCGCTCGGAGAGCGAGTACGACCCGTTCGGGGCGGCGCACAGTTCGACCTCGATCTCGGCCGGGCTCGGCATGGCGGTGGCGCGCGACTTCAAGGGCGACAAGCGCGACGTGATCGCGGTCATCGGCGACGGCGCGATGAGCGCCGGCATGGCCTATGAGGCGATGAACAATGCCGGGTCGATGGATTCGCGGCTGATCGTCATCCTCAACGACAACGACATGTCGATCGCTCCGCCGGTCGGCGCGCTGTCGTTCTACCTGTCGCGGCTCTTGTCGTCGAAATCGTTCCGCTCGCTGCGCCATCTCGCGGGCGAGGTCGGGCGCTTCCTGCCCAAGCGCCTCGAGGTCGCCGCGCGCCGCGCCGAGGAGCTGGCGCGCAGCTTCGTGACCGGCGGCACGCTGTTCGAGGAGATGGGCTTCTACTATGTCGGCCCGATCGACGGGCACAACATGGACCACCTGGTTCCCGTGCTGAAAAACGTGCGCGACAGCAAGGAGACCGGCCCCGTCTTGATCCATGTCGTGACCGAGAAGGGCCACGGCTACAAGCCGGCGGAGAATTCCGACGACAAGTGGCACTCGGTCGCCAAGTTCGAGGTGGTCACCGGCACGCAGGCCAAGTCGGCATCGAAGGCGCCGTCATATACCGGTGTCTTCGCCAAGTCGCTGATCAAGGAGGCCGAGGCCGACAACCGGATCGTCGCGATCACCGCGGCGATGCCGTCCGGCACCGGGCTCAATGTCTTCGGCGACAAATTCCCGCAGCGCACCTTCGATGTCGGCATCGCCGAGCAGCACGCGGTGACCTTTGCCGCCGGCCTGGCCGCCGAGGGCATGAA
>JASHUW010000655.1 GCA_030039815.1 Alphaproteobacteria bacterium | reverse complement strand
ATGCGCGGCGCGCCGAGGATTTGGGGCTGAGCGACGTCTGGGTCAGCGAGCACATCATCGTGCCGCGCGCGCAGTTTCCGCGCTCGCCGCTGTTCTACGATCCCGTCCTGACCCTGACCTGGGTGGCGGCGGTGACCGAGCGGGTGCGGCTCGGCACCAGCGTGCTGGTGCTGCCGATGCGCCATCCGCTGCCGCTCGCCAAGGAATTGTCGACCTTGCACAACCTCTCCGGCGGGCGGCTCATCATGGGGGTGGGCGTCGGCTGGCTGGAGCCGGAATTCGCCGCGCTCGGCGTGCCGTTCCACGAGCGCGGCCGGCGCATGGACGAAGGCATCGCGATGATGAAGGCGGTGTGGTCGAACGATCCGGTCAGCTTCGACAGCAAGTACATCGCGTCCGAGATCAAGGACATGACGATGCTGCCGCAGCCGATCTCGCCGATCCCCATGTGGCACGGCAGCCGCTCCGAGGCGGCGCACAAGCGCACCGTCAAGATCGGCGACGGCTGGCACGGCAGCCAGGTGACGCCGGAGCAAGCGGGCGAGGTCGTCAAAAGGCTGCGCCGCGACCGGCCCGAGCCGTCCTTCACCATCTCCGTCCGCAGCCACTGGGACGGCAGGGATGTCGGCATGATGAAGGAGCGCATCGCCGCCTACGCGGCGGCCGGCGTTCAACACGTCATGGTGCATCCGCAGGACCGCGAAGTCGACGACTGGGACACGGTGATAGAGGGGGTCGGCAAGCTTACATAAGGAGGCGTGGGAAGCCTTACCGAAGCGGCGCGCTACGCGATCCCGGCCCTCTGGCTCGTTTGGCTCGTCGGCTGGATGACGGCGGCCAGGTACGTCAAGCGGACGCAATGGCGCGAGCCGTTGTCGACAGCGATCCTGAACCGAGGGCCGGTGCTGATCGGCACCGTGTTGCTGCTCGCGCCGCAATGGCTGCCGCGCGGCCTGGTCCATCGCGTGATCACCTACCGATACGATCTGCCGGTGCTCGGCACGATTCTCGTGTTCCTGGGCCTGCTGTTCGCGTTCTGGGCGCGGTGGCATCTCGGGCGCAACTGGAGCGGCACGGTGACGGTCAAGCAAGGTCACACGCTGATCACCAGCGGGCCGTATCGCTGGGTGCGCCACCCGATCTACAGCGGTATCGTGCTGGCGCTGCTCGGCACCGCGCTCGCGATCGGCGCGCCCTACGGGTTTATCGCGACGGCGCTGATCCTGTTCGGTTTTGTGGTCAAGCTCAACGTCGAGGAAGCGCGGATGCGCGAGACCTTCCCGGCCGACTATGCCGAATACAGCCGCCACACCGCACGTCTGATCCCCGGCGTGTACTGACACCTCGCCGCTGCTGCCAATTGCCGCAACCTTGGGAGCAAAAGCGGCGGCGTCATGTTCATCCGACATGAGCGATGACACCCTTTCCGCGGCGCACGGAGCGACCGACTCCCGCCGCGATTTTCTGACTCTGGTGGCCGGGGCGCTGACCGTTGTCGGTGTGGCTTCGGCGCTGTGGCCGTTTATCGATTCGCTGGAGCCGGCGGCCGACACGCTGGCGGCGGGCGCGCCGGTCGATGTCGATCTGGCGCCGATCAAACCCGGCCAGCAGATCACCGTCGCGTGGCGTGGTCGGCCGATCTGGATACTGCGTCGCACGCCGGCTGAACTGAAGATGTTGCAATCGCCGCAAGACGTTTCGCTGCTGCGCGATCCCGGCTCGACGAACTTGCAGCAGCCCAAATACGCCCAGAACTGGCACCGCTCGATCAAGCCGGAATGGAGTGTGCTGGTCGGCATCTGCACCCATCTCGGCTGCATCCCGAATTTCGAGCCGCTCGGCAACGGGGCGCCCTTCGCCCCGGGCTGGCCGGGCGGTTACTTCTGCCCGTGCCATGGCTCGAAATACGATCTTGCCGGACGGGTGTTCGCCGGCGTGCCGGCGCCCTACAACCTGCCGGTGCCGCCCTATCGCTTTATCGCCGACAGCAAGGTCCGCATCGGCGAAAACCCGCCGGGGGTGGAGTTCGACCTGACCGAGATCGATCAGATCTGAGAAGCAACGCGGGGAATTGGTGCCGGCGGAATTTCATGCTAAGCCGGCGTCCATGAAGCGGCACCAGATAGCGGTTCTCGGCGGGTCGGGGTTCATCGGGCGCTACATCGTCAAGCGCCTTGCCGAGCGCGGCGAGATGCTGACCGTCGGCGGACGCCACGCGATCGACGCCAAGTTCCTCAAGCTGAAGGGCGAGGTCGGCCAGGTCGGTCTCGTCAACATCGCGATCGACGCGCCCGAGGACGTGCTCCGCGCCTTCGTTGCCGAGAAAGACGCGCTGATCAACTGCGTCGGCATCCTCTACGAGCGTGGCTCGCAGCGATTTGACGCCGTCCACCACTCGGCGCCGGCGAAGCTGGCGCGGCTGGCGCGCGAAGCGGGGGTCGAACGGCTGGTGCACATCTCGGCGATCGGCGCCGACCCGCGCTCGTCCTCGGCCTATGCGCGCTCCAAGGCAGCCGGCGAGCAGGCGGTGAAGGACGCGTTCCCCACCGCGACGATCCTCAGACCCTCGATCGTGTTCGGCCCGGAAGACGACTTCTTCAACCGTTTCGCGGCGATGGCGGTGATGTCGCCGTTCGTGCCGCTGATCGGCGGCGGCGAGACGCGGTTCCAGCCGGTTTATGTCGGCGATGTGGCGTCGGCCGCGGTTCGCGTGCTCGACGATCCGGCCACGGCCGGGCGCACCTACGAACTCGGCGGGCCCAAGGTCTACACCTTCCGCCAGCTCTTGGAGACGATGCTGCACGAGATCAAGCGCAACCGCCGCTTCATCGACCTGCCGTTCGGCTTCGCCAGCCTGCAAGCGCGCCTCATGTCGCTGTTGCCAAAGCCGCCGCTCACCCCCGATCAGGTCGAAATGCTGAAGCGCGACAATGTGGTCGCGACCGGCGCGCTCGATTTGCATACGCTCGGCATCGAACCGACCGCGGTCGAGGCGATCATCCCGACCTATCTCGACCGCTTCCGCCGCGGCGGCTGGTACGACCGGCGGCGCGTCGCCGCTTGAACGCAAAGGATACGCCGATGGCTGCCGACCTCGAAGACACCCTCTATCTCGACGTGCCCGCCGGCCGGGTGGTGATCGAGATGCGCCCGGACCTCGCGCCCGAGCATTGTACGCATATCAAGGCGCTCGCCAGACGCGGGTTCTATGACGGGATCGTATTCCACCGGGTGATCGCCGGGTTCATGGCGCAGACCGGCGACCCAACCGGCACCGGCTCCGGCGGTTCCGGGCATCGATTGAAAGCCGAGTTCTCGTCGGAGCCGCACGTCCGTGGCGTCGTGTCGATGGCGCGCACCTCCGATCCCAACAGCGCCGACAGCCAGTTCTTCATCTGCTTCGCCGACGCCACCTTCCTCGACAACCAGTACACGGTCTGGGGCAAGGTGACCGAGGGCATGGAGCACATCGACGC
>JASHUW010000654.1 GCA_030039815.1 Alphaproteobacteria bacterium | reverse complement strand
CTTCTGCCAGTCCTCGATCGACCATTCGCGGAAATCGCCATGCGGCGGGCCGCCGCAATTGTTGACCAGGATGTCGGGGTTTGGACACGCGGCGAGCGCGGCCTGGCGGCCTTCCTCGGTGCCGATATCGCCGGCCACGGTCGTCACCTTGGCGCCGCTGTCCTTGCGGATCTCCTCGGCGGTCGCCTCCAGCGTCTCCTTGGTGCGCGCGGTGATCACCAGATCAACCCCGGCGCGGCCCAGCGACATCGCGCAGGCGCGGCCGAGCCCCTTGCTGGCGGCACACACGATCGCCTTGCGGCCCTTGATTTTCAGATCGAGCATGCTTGTCCCTCCCAATGCGGTTGCGCCTGTTATAGCGCAGTCAGTGCGCTTGCCGAGAGGTGCGTGCGCCTCCCTCCCGGGAACGCAAAGGCGCTATGCGGCAATTTGCGCTTGCGAATTATTCCTAACCCTGGCTACGCTGAGAACGATTATCACTTGCGTAGTTGCTGCGATGCGCCCCCTTGCTCTCGCTGTCCTGTTCGCTATCGGTTTCGTCGCTCCTGCCTTTGCCGACGAGCCGACGGTGAACATCGACCTCAAGGATCACCAGTTCGTGCCGAGTGAAGTCCCGGTGCCGGCCGGGGTCAAGGTCAAGCTCCTGGTCAAGAACGATCAGACGATGACCGCGGAGTTCGAGAGCAACAGCCTGCACCGCGAGAAGATCGTCGAGCCGGGCAACACGATCACCGTCTATGTCGGGCCGCTCGACCCCGGCAGCTACGAATTCTTCGACGATTTCCACAACGCCACGCGCGGCCATCTGATCGCGAAGTAGGACCCCGGATATGCTGCCGACCGCCATCATCGTTTTTCGCGAGGTGCTCGAAGCGGCGCTGATCGTCGGCATCGTCATGGCGGCGAGCCGCGGCGCGCTAGGGCGTGGGCTGTGGGTGTCGGGTGGCATCGCCGCGGGTGTGCTGGGGGCCTGCATGGTCGCGCTTTTCGCCGCGACGATTGCCGCGGCGGCGGAAGGCATGGGCCAGGAATTGTTCGACGCCGCGATCCTCTTCGCCGCGGTCTGCATGCTCGGCTGGCACAATATCTGGATGAGCAGCCATGGCCGCGAGCTGGCGGCGAATGCGATGAAGCTCGGCAACGAGGTACGCTCGGGCGCCCGGCCGCTGTGGGCGCTGGCTTTTGTCGTCGCGCTAGCCGTGCTGCGCGAAGGCTCGGAGATCGTGCTGTTCCTCTATGGGATCGCCCTTGGGGGCAACGGGGGCCCGGTGGCGATGGCGATCGGCGGCGTCATCGGGCTGGCGCTTGGCGTGGCAGCGGGGACAACGATTTATTGGGGCCTCGTCGCCATTCCGATGCGGCTGCTGTTTACGGTGACGAGCTGGCTGGTCTTGCTGCTCGCGGCCGGATTGGCATCGCAGGGCGCGGCGTTCTTGATGCAGGCCAATCTGCTGCCGCCGCTTGGCTCCAATCTGTGGGACACCTCGTGGCTGCTCAGCGACCAGGGTCTCGCCGGGCGGGTGCTGCATACGCTCGTCGGCTACACCGCGCAGCCCGCTGGCATCCAGCTCGTCTTCTACGTTGTGACGCTGCTGGTGATCGGCGGGCTGATGCGTCTCGTCGGTCATGGCGAGCGCGTCCGCGCCGGCCATCCGCGGCCTCGCCCGGCCGTCAATCCGGCCGAATAACCTGCTGAGATTCTGGCGCGGAATGCGAATGCGGCTGGTCTCCGCCTCAACCTGGGCGATCGTCGCGCTGCTCCTGGCAAGCGCGTCCGCGCTCGCCGACTTCAAGGTGCACTTGCCCGACGCCGAGACCGGTGAGTTCGAGCTTGAGGAAGTCGGCTCCTACGGCGCCAGCGGCAACCCGTTCACCGATAACGAGCAGAGCTTTGTTCACGAGCTCGGCTATGGCGTCAACGATTGGTGGCACACCGAGGTCGAATTCGAAACGTTTCGCGATCCGGGTCCCGGGAACCATCTCAAATTCGACCAGATCACCTCGGAGAACCAGTTCGTCTTCACCGAACCGGGGGAATATTGGCTGGATGCCGGCTGGTTCTGGGAATACGGCCGGGGTCTCGTGCAGAACAACCCGAGCGAAACCACGTTCGGCCCGACGTTGCGCAAGCAAATCTGGGGCACGATCGACACGGTCAACATCTTCTTCGAAAAGGATTTTGGCGCGCGCGCCGACGGGCACATGAATTTCCAGTACGCGTGGGAGACGCGGATCGCGCTCGGGACGCCGGTCGAGCCCGGCTTTCAGGCTTATGGCACGGTTGGCCCGGTCGGCAAGCCGCTGCCATGGAACCAGCAGGACCAGCGGATCGGGCCGCAGCTTTTTGCCAATATCAGCGATATCGGGCCCGGCAGCCTCAAGGCGAACGGCGGCATCCTCTTTGGGCTGACGCCAGCAGAGCCGCGCTACACGCTGCGCTGGCAGCTCGAATACGAGCTGCATTTCTAGCCGCCGCTGTTAAGCCGACACGGCGTCATATTAACCATCAATTCACCCGCATTTGCCGGGCATTTTATCTATGATCGCCGCCAACCCGCCGTTCAAGGCTGGGGGGAGGAACCAAGCGTTGCGCGGTCGTTTGCGTCTCTGCTGCCTGGTCGCGGCGGTTTTATTGTCGCTGATCCTGCCGACCGGCGAGGCAAGTGTGGTGCTGGTGCTGTTCGTCGCGTCTGTGCTGGTCGCGGCGGCGCTGATGCTGCGACCCGAGGCGGCCAAGCCGCGTTCGGTTGCCGCAATGGGCGGCGACATGGCGACCACGACCCTGTTCCGGCGCACCCGGCCCGAGCTGCGCATGCGCCGGCCGGCCATGACGATCGAGGCCCAGATCCGTTGGCGCCAGGAAGTCGAGCGGCACCGCCGTCGCCGCGAAATGGTCTAGAAGCTGATCCCGGTCAGGGCCTCAATCGCCCTGGTAATATTGGAACAGGCTCCACAACCCGATCACGATAAAGCCGAACCCGGCGATCAGCTTGAGCGGAACATTCTGCAGCCAGCGGCCGCCGTAAACGCCAACGACGACCGAGATCGCGGCGCCGAGCACCAGCGCGCCGGCGCAGGCGATGAACACCGCCCACGCCTCATCCCTTTTCTCGGCGGCGAACATCAGGGTCGCGATCTGCGTCTTGTCGCCGAGCTCGGCGACAAGGATCGTGAAAAACATCGCTATCAGCTGGCCCATCCGCCGCTTTCCCCGTCTCTTCGGGCGACAGAATACAAGATGCGGTCCCGGCCCCAAGGCCGGAAACGCCGCACCGCGCCATGAGGAGGCTTGGGGCTCAGCCCTGGGCGGCGAGCGCCAGGTCGAACAGCGGCAGCAGGGTCGGGAAGGTCGGGTATTTGTCGGCGACGATATCGGCGCGGCTCGCCCAGGCGCAGGCCGCCGCATCGTCGGCCGCGACGCCTTCGCCCGATCGCCAGACGCCGCGCACCGCGATGAGGACGTAGTGAAACTGTACCCGGCCCTCGTCGTCGCGGCTGACGGCGTCGTGGATGTTGAGCCAGCTGGCCGGCTCGGCGACGACGCCGGTTTCCTCGCGCAGCTCGCGCATCGCGCCGTCGAAGACGGTTTCGCCGAGCTCCAGGACGCCACCGGGGAAACCCCAGCGTCCGGCGTTGGGCTGCTGCTTGCGCTGCACGACCAAGACGCGGTCGCCGCGCAACACGACCGCCAGCACGGCGACGATCGGCCGGTCGGGATAGCGCCGCGCGGCGCGGCGCGCGTCGAGGTCGGCGGTGGTGGGCTCCGTTGTTCGTTCTTTGCTCATGAGGTCGCTTCGACACGGCCTGTAAAACCGCTCTCCCGCGTGCGGGAGAGGGAGGGACCCGCGGCGAAGCCGTGGGAGGGTGAGGGTAACCTGCCTGGATTTTGCGCGATATCCTCACCCGGCTCGCCGCTTCGCGTCTCGCCACCCTCTCCCGCTTGCGGGAGAGGGACTAGAGACTAATCCGCCGCTTCGCGCGGTCGGCCCTGCTCGTCGTGATAGATCTGCCCGCCCTGCTTGAGGAACTCCTCGGATTTCTCGGCCATCCCCGAGGCCGCGTAGTCGCGGATCTGCTGGGTGATCTCCATCGAGCAGAATTTCGGCCCGCACATCGAGCAGAAATGCGCCAGCTTGGCGCCGTCCGCCGGCAGGGTCTGGTCGTGGAACTTCTCCGCCGTCTCCGGATCGAGGCCGAGATTGAACTGGTCACGCCAGCGGAACTCGAACCGCGCCCGCGACAGCGCGTCGTCGCGCAGGCGCGCCGCCGGGTGGCCCTTGGCGAGATCGGCCGCGTGCGCCGCGATCTTGTAGGTGATGACCCCGGTCTTGACATCGTCGCGGTCGGGCAGCCCCAGATGCTCCTTCGGCGTCACGTAGCAGAGCAGCGCGGTGCCGAACCAGCCGATCATCGCCGCGCCGATGCCGCTGGTGATGTGGTCGTAGCCCGGCGCGATATCGGTGACCAGGGGCCCCAGCGTGTAGAACGGCGCCTCGCCGCATTCCTCCAATT